>NZ_JBNLYE010000034.1:0-27916 GCF_050172095.1 Bacillus sp. GMs2/2 | reverse complement strand
TTTACATAAAGGCTCGGTAGCTCAGTCGGTAGAGCAGAGGACTGAAAATCCTCGTGTCGGCGGTTCGATTCCGTCCCGAGCCACCATTTTGAAATCACGAGCCGACTTAGCTCAATTGGTAGAGCAACTGACTTGTAATCAGTAGGTTGGGGGTTCAAGTCCTCTAGTCGGCACCACTTTCAAAATGAGCCATTAGCTCAGTTGGTAGAGCATCTGACTTTTAATCAGAGGGTCGAAGGTTCGAGTCCTTCATGGCTCACCATTTACAATTTAATGCGGGTGTAGTTTAGTGGTAAAACAAGAGCCTTCCAAGCTCTGGTCGAGAGTTCGATTCTCTTCACCCGCTTTTCAATTATGGGCCTATAGCTCAGCTGGTTAGAGCGCACGCCTGATAAGCGTGAGGTCGATGGTTCGAGTCCATTTAGGCCCACCATAATTGTTCCGCAGTAGCTCAGTGGTAGAGCTATCGGCTGTTAACCGATCGGTCGTAGGTTCGAGTCCTACCTGCGGAGCCATATTTATAGAGAAGTACCCAAGTGGCTCAAGGGGCTCCCCTGCTAAGGGAGTAGATCGCGAACGCGGTGCGAGGGTTCGAATCCCTTCTTCTCTGCCAGAACTGGCCCGTTGGTCAAGTGGTTAAGACACCGCCCTTTCACGGCGGTAACACGGGTTCGAATCCCGTACGGGTCATACTAAAAGAGATAGCATAATCTGCTATCTCTTTTTTGTTGTATAAAGGTGGACTTTGGATAGTCTGCTTTTTTATGCAATAGAAGAAATATGAAGTATGGGCTGTTGCAGTTGGGTATAGAGAGCCGTAAATACAATCATGTTGTTTATTTACCCCAGCTGTATGGCTGTAGCCTCCTACATTTGGAGAAACCGATGAAAATAAATAATATATAGAAGAAGCTGCTTCTTTCAACAGGTGTGATCTACTGGAGACAGCTTTTTTATGTTGTCATTATTGTCGAGTTTTGTCGGTAAGTCGATATATTGCAAAAATCGCTGATATAATTTGAGTTACGATCGATAAATTTTAATAATCGCTGATATATTTGGAGTTACGGTCGATATATTCTAAAAATCGCCGATATAATTTCACTTACCGACGAAAAACACAAGAAAATCCCTTTCACAATCTAAAGAAAACGCCTCCATTGAAATGGATTCCACACCTATTCCAATAACTTTACACTCTATGTGAAAAAGTTCACAAATAGGTCATAATTTGTGAAGTAATTCACAATAATACGTGCTACAATATGAATGTAAAGAAGTTAAACAACATTAAATTAGTATTTTAATTAATTACTTAAACAATCATAAAAAAATATATGTGAACAATAGAGAGGGGAAATTACCATGAAAAAAGGTATCAATCGTGTAGTATTAGTAGGAACAGGAGCTGTAGGTTGTAGTTACGCTTACTCAATGATCAACCAAGGTGTAGCTGAAGAATTCGTATTAGTAGATGTTAATGAAGCAAAAGCAGAAGGGGAAGCAATGGACTTAAGCCATGCGGTACCATTCTCTCCATCACCAACAAAAGTTTGGAGCGGTAGCTATGCAGATTGTAAAGATGCAGATTTAGTTGTTATCACTGCTGGGTTACCACAAAAGCCAGGTGAAACTCGTTTAGACTTAGTTGAGAAAAATACAAAGATCTTTAAACAAATCGTTCGCGGCATTATGGATAGCGGATTCGATGGAATCTTCTTAATCGCAACTAACCCAGTTGATATTTTAACTTACGTAACTTGGAAAGAATCTGGTTTACCGAAAGAGCGCGTAATCGGTTCTGGTACTACTTTAGACTCTGCTCGTTTCCGTTACATGTTAGGTGACTACTTAGATGTAGATCCACGTAACGTTCATGCTTACATCGTTGGTGAACACGGTGACACTGAACTTCCAGTATGGAGCCACGCTACTATCGGTGTACAAAAATTAGAAACAATCTTAGCTAACAACGAACAGTACAAACAAGAAGACTTAGACAAAATCTTCGAAAACGTACGTGATGCAGCTTACCATATCATCGAGCGTAAAGGTGCAACTTACTACGGAATCGGTATGTCACTACTTCGTGTAACTAAAGCAATCTTAAACAACGAGAACAGCGTATTAACTGTATCTGCATACCTTGAAGGTCAATACGGCGAGAAAGATGCTTACGTAGGTGTTCCAGCTGTAATTAACCGCGAAGGTGTACGTGAAATCGTAGAACTTGAGCTAAATGAAGAGGAAAAAGTGAAGTTCGCTCATTCTGTAAAAGTATTAAAAGAAACAATGGCACCAGTACTATAATAATTGCTAAATAATTCAGAGGTGGGAAACTGCTTCTTACCTCTGAACTTATATAATTTAATATAAATTCCTTTTCCGGTTTCCCTTGTATATCCCCAATATACCCCTTTTGCTGGATAAGGGTCGTTTATAGAAAAGAGCACTCTATTTTACGTAGAGTGCTCTTTATTATTCCACTATTTGTCGGGCAGTAAAAACCCACTGATTAAAGTTTCAATTTATTATTTTTTAGGTGTTAATCCTAATTTCTTTAAAATATCTGCCAGTGTACCGCTTTTGGATTTTTCTACAGGTGTTTGTGATTTAGATGCATCTGGACCTTTTTTCAAGAAGTTCCTTTCAACGAAGCGAATATCTTTTTCGTCGACAATACCATCTTTATTAAGGTCTCCGTCTTTTACAGTTAGTTCTTTTTTACCATAGTTGCTAGCGATAATTTCAGCATCTTTAATATCGATTACTTTATCACCATTTACATCGCCGGCAAGGTTTTCGTCAGGTCTTGCATAATAATATTGGCCAAGCAGCTTACCGTCTTTTTCAGTACCAAGTTTCGTTGTTAGGCGGCTTGTTAAATGTCTTGGCACCTCTACATATAAGTTATAGTCGCGTTTATTAACTGGAAGTTCATTTAGTTTGAAGTATCCGTATTTATCTAGTGAGCCTTCAAACTTATGACGGTAAGAATCAGTCGCATATACTTTTACGCCAAGCTTTGTATAATCGAACTTTTCATCTAAATATCCGCGTTCATTTAAGAACGCACCAGGTTTAATATTTCCTTCTACTAGTGAGTTTAAGGACATAACTGAGAATGTTTGATCTTGAAGTACACGCATTCTATTTGGTTCTGATTCACCTTGTTTCCTGTAAACAAAAATTGGTGACTCTAATTGAGCGTTTGCTTCATAAAATTCATCATTTTCTACTTTGAAAGTTACATCAATGAACGGGAAATCACCATCTAATCCAGCAAAGTTTTTGTCATCGATAGCGCCGCCAACTGTAACAGAACCTGCCTCTAGTTTCGGTTCATTTACTTTTGCGGTTACTCCTTTGTCGGAAAGTAGCTTTTCAAAAGCAGGATTAAATTTCGCATTTTAATAAAATTATGACAAAAAATATTGATAAACATTTTTTTATGATAGATTATTTTGTTTTGATTTTGAGTGGAAAATAGCATGAAAAGTAGGATAAACCTACTAAAATAAAGATTGAGAAAAAATAATAAGAAAAAATATACAAGGGTAATAAAGCGTTTTCAATGAATATTCGTCAAAATTCGATATTTTACACGGAAATGTGAAGAAAAACTAACATTTTTAAGAAAAAAACGAATGTTTTTTATAAATTAACAAGGATATTGCAGTTTTTCGCAGAAATAGTTAAAGTATAAAAATTCTGTCATCTAAGTGAGGTGAGCATATTGAGTGTAATAAATTGTGAAGAAGTGAAACGAGATGAGTTTCATACAGAAAAGTACTATGAAAGTTATAACATCTTTGGCGCACATGTTGTGACGGAAGATGAGATTCAAGGGGTACGATTTACAGTGTGGGCTCCTCATGCGAAAGCAATGAGTGTTGTTGGAGATTTTAATGAGTGGGATTATGAGCAACATAAGATGCTACAAGTGACAGAAGAAGGCATTTGGTCCTTATTTATACCGCATATTGAAGAAGGAGAAATATATAAATATGCGATTGAAACGTTGGCTGGTGACGTCATTTTAAAGGCAGATCCGTATGCTATATATGCAGAAGTAAGACCGAATACGGCATCTGTAGTTTTTGATATAAAAGGATATGAATGGAATGATAAAAACTGGAATCGTAAGAAAAAGAAAAAACCGATTTATAAAGAAGCGATGACAGTTTATGAATTACATTTTGGTTCTTGGAAAAAGAAAGAAGATGGAACACTATATTCTTACAGGGAAATGGCAGAAGAACTCATTCCGTATGTGGTGGAACATCAATTTACACATATTGAAATTATGCCGCTTGTTGAGCATCCATATGATCGTTCTTGGGGATATCAAGGAACGGGATATTATGCAGCGACGAGTAGATTTGGTACACCGCATGATTTAATGTATTTTGTCGACGAATGTCATAAATATGGAATCGGTGTCATTTTAGATTGGGTACCGGGGCACTTTTGTAAAGATGCTCACGGTTTATATTTGTTTGATGGCACACCGACCTATGAATATAAAGATAAAGATGTACAAGAAAATCTAGTATGGGGAACTGTCAATTTTGATTTAGGAAAGAGAGAGGTACGTAATTTCTTAATTTCAAATGCGTTATTTTGGATGAGATATTTCCATATTGATGGTTTCAGAGTAGATGCAGTTGCGAACATGTTGTACTGGAATAAAGAAGGACAAGAGCAAAGTAATGAGTACGCTGTTTCATTTTTACGGGAGTTAAATGAAGCGGTATTTGCAGAGGATGAAGATTTTCTTATGACGGCAGAGGATTCAACAGCTTGGCCACTTGTAACAGCACCAACGTATGAAGGTGGGCTTGGATTCAATTACAAATGGAATATGGGCTGGATGAATGACGTGCTGAAATATATGGAGTGTGCGCCAGAGTACAGAAAATATATTCATGAGAAAATGACGTTCTCTTTACTATATGCTTACTCTGAAAACTTCATATTACCCCTTTCTCATGATGAAGTCGTTCATGGGAAAAAGTCGTTATTAAATAAAATGCCAGGTGATTACTGGGATAAGTTTGCTCAGCTTCGTTTGTTATATGGATATTTCTTTACTCACCCAGGAAAGAAATTAATTTTCATGGGAGGAGAATTCGGGCAGTTTGATGAGTGGAAAGACCTTGAAGATTTAGATTGGAATTTACATGATTTTGAAATGCATCGTTATATGCATGATTACTTTAAAGAGCTCATAGCATTGTATAAGCGCTCAAAACCACTTTGGCAGCTTGATCATTCGCCTGAAGGTTTTCAGTGGATTGATGCTAATAATAACGAGCAAAGTATTTTCTCGTTTATCCGCCAAGGGGATAAACAAGAAGATGCGTTAGTTATCGTATGTAATTTTACGAAAGCTACATATGAAAACTATAAAGTAGGTGTACCAGATTTCGAGTATTATAACGAGATTTTAAACAGTGATGCACAGCAATATGGCGGTTCGGGACAAGTGAATAAGAAACGTCTTAAGACGATTCTAGAACCGTACCATAATCAAGCAGCACATGTAGAGATTACAATTCCACCATTTGGCGTATCCATATTACGACCAGTGAAGACGAGAAAGGGGAGCAAAAAACAAGATGGCTCAAAAACAAAAGTGCGTAGCAATGTTACTAGCAGGGGGAAAAGGTAGTCGTTTAAGTGCATTAACAAAGAATTTAGCCAAGCCAGCTGTTCCATTTGGTGGTAAATATCGCATTATTGATTTTACGCTAAGTAACTGTGCGAATTCTGGTATTGAAACGGTTGGGATTTTAACGCAATATCAACCACTCGAACTTCATAATTATATCGGAATCGGAAATGCGTGGGATTTAGACCGAGTAAACGGTGGGGTCACAGTCTTACCTCCTTATGCGGAGTCTTCAGGGGTTAAGTGGTATACAGGTACGGCAAGTGCCATTTATCAAAACTTAAACTATTTAAGTCAGTATGAACCGGAGTATGTTCTCATTTTATCAGGCGACCATATTTATAAAATGGATTACAGTAAGATGCTAGATTACCATATTGAGAAAGAATCGGACGTATCCATTTCTGTTATTGAAGTACCTTGGGATGAAGCGAGTCGCTTTGGCATTATGAATACAAATGAAGAAATGGAGATTGTTGAGTTTGAAGAGAAACCGCAATTTCCAAGAAGTAATCTTGCATCAATGGGAATCTATATTTTTAATTGGTCAATTTTGAAAGAGTATTTAGAGATGGATGCAAGAAATCCTGAATCTAGTAACGATTTCGGAAAAGACGTACTTCCGCTTTTATTGGATGAAGGGAAGAAGCTAATGGCGTATCCGTTTAAAGGATATTGGAAAGATGTTGGAACGGTGAAGAGCTTATGGGAAGCGAATATGGATTTGCTTCGCGATGAAACATCACTGAATTTAAACGATCGTAATTGGCGTATTTACTCTGTCAATCCAAACGAACCGCCTCAATATATTGCTGAAAAGGCGAAAGTAGAAGAATCGCTTATTAACGAAGGGTGCGTCATTGAAGGGGACGTGAAGCATTCTGTGTTATTCCAAGGAGTGACGGTGGAAGAAGGAAGTATGGTGATTGATTCTGTCGTTATGCCAGGGGCTAAGATTGGTAAAAATGTTGTGATTGAAAGAGCGATTGTTGGATCAGAAATGGTTATCGAAGATGGAACAATCATTCGTCCAGAAAAGAATGTTGACGATGTAGTATTAATTGCTGAAGGGAAATAGAAAAGGGGGATGAAATGAATGGGAGAAAAAATGTTAGGAATTATTAATGCAACGGGAAGTTTTCCTTCCTTAAAGAAAGTAACAGGGCATCGTTCACTAGCGGCGTTACCGTTTGGGGGCCGTTATCGACTCATTGATTTCATGCTTTCAAATATGGTGAATTCTAGTATTCATAGTGTGGCAGTTTTTACAAGCCATAAAAATCGTTCGTTAATGGACCATGTTGGTTCAGGAAAACAGTGGGATTTAGATAGAAAACGAGACGGACTATTTTTATTCCCGCCAAACTGCCAATGTGACCAAGATGAATTTGGGTCTTTTGCACACTTTAGAAGACATATTGATTATTTTCTAAGAAGCAGAGAAGAGTACGTTGTTATTACGAATAGCCATCTCGTAACAGCATTAAATTTTCAAGCGGTGTTAGAGCGACATATACATACGGCAGCTGATATTACGGAAGTTTGCCATGAAGGGGTTTCGCTTCAAACATATGTGTTAAAGAAACAATTATTGTTAGACTTATTTGAGTCATATAAAGATGTGGAACAATACAGTTTATTTGATGTAGTGAGAGAAAAGCGCGGGAAATCATTACACATTGCTACATATGAACATACTGGATATGTAGCAATTATTGACTCGATTGAAAGTTACTATAAACATAGCTTAGAAATTTTGCAACCTGCTATTTGGAAGCAATTATTTAAGAAAGAAGCACCGATCTTTACGAAAGTAAAAGATGAGCCACCAACTCGTTATTTAAAGGGTGCAGTCGTGAAAAATACAATGATTGCAAACGGTAGTATTATTGAAGGGGAAGTCGAAAACAGTGTTGTTTCCCGTTCAGTTAAAATTGGAAAAGGTTCAATTATTCGTAACAGTATTATTATGCAAAAGAGCCAAATTGGAGATAACTGTATAATAGACGGTGTTATTATTGATAAAGACGTGAAAATTGGTGACGGTGTCGTATTAAAAGGAAACGCCGATGGGCCGTATGTTATAGAAAAAGGAAGCGTACAAAACAGTACGATTAATAGTTATTCCTAAAGAATCAGTGGGGGCTTTTTCCTCCACTGATTAAAGTTTTAATTTAAATGAAAACTCGAAGGGAGGAAGCTGCAAGAGGAGTAATAAAAACTTTTCGCGCAGTGGGACAACAAGTGAATATTTTATTTGCAGTATCAGAATGTGTACCGTTTGTGAAATCGGGAGGATTAGCTGATGTAGCGGGTGCGCTCCCAAAAGAGCTGAAAAAATTAGGAGTGGACGTTCGTATTATACTTCCAAATTATAGTCTCATTCCGCAAAAGTTAAGAGATGGATGTACGTTACATAAAGTAATTAACGTCCCGCTTGGGTGGAGAAATCAATATTGTGGAATTTTAAAAGGTGAGCAAGACGGAATTACGTATTACTTAATAGATAATGAATATTATTTTAAGAGAGATTCTCTGTATGGTCATTATGATGACGGAGAGCGTTTTTCTTATTTCTCAAAAGCGGTGTTAGAGTGTATTTCGCACCTTGATTTTGAAGTGGATATTCTTCATAGCCACGATTGGCATACGGCTATGGTTAATTTCTTACTTCGTGAAAAGTATCAAGATAACCCGTTATATGAGCGTATTAAAACGGTATATACAATTCATAACTTACAGTTCCAAGGTGTATTTCCTCCTGAAGTAATGTACGACTTGTTAGAACTTGGTGATGAATATTTCCACAGTGAGCAGTTAGAGTTTTATGGGAATGTGAACTTTATGAAGGGCGGTATTATAGCTTCAGATCAAATTACAGCAGTTAGCCCGACATATAAAGAAGAAATTCAATATGAGTTTTTCGGTGAGAAGTTAGATGGGTTGTTACGCAAATATAATGATAAGCTTAGCGGCATTGTAAATGGAATTGATACGAGCGTATATAATCCAGAAACGGATTCGTATATTAAGGCTCAGTATGATGCAGAGTCATTATATGAAAAGAGTGAAAATAAACGCGCCTTGCAGCGTTATTTTGGTTTGCCAGAAAAAGAGGATACACCAATTATTTCAATGGTAACGAGATTAACGAAGCAAAAAGGTCTTGATTTAGTACGTACTGTATTCCGCGAAATAATGGAAGAAGATGTACAATGTATTATTTTAGGATCAGGTGATTCGGAATATGAGCAATTCTTTGAATGGATGGCATATGAGTATCCGGAGAAGGTAAAAGTTTATATCGGATTTAATGAAGAATTAGCTCATCAAGTGTATGCAGGAAGTGATTTATTCTTAATGCCATCGCTGTTTGAACCGTGTGGACTTGGACAACTTATCGCATTAGCATACGGTACGATTCCAATTGTAAGAGAAACAGGTGGATTAAACGATACGGTACATTCTTATGATGAAGAAACTGGAGAAGGAAATGGTTTTAGTTTCACGAATTTTAATGCACATGACATGCTGCATACGATCCATCGTGCAATTGAATTCTATCACGATAAACCGGTATGGGAGCAGCTTGTAAAGCAAGCGATGACGGAAGATTATAGCTGGGAGAAGTCAGCTCTTGCTTATAAGAAATTGTATAAAAGTCTCATGGAATAACATGTAGGTGGTGAAGAAATGTTTACTCATGTTGAAAGTTTCAAATCAGCTTTTCTAGAAAAGTTAGAGACGATGTATGGTAAAAGTTTCAAAGATTCTACAACTCGTGATCAATATAATACGCTCGGCCATATGGTGCGTGAATATATGAATGGTCAATGGATTGCAACGAACGAGAGTTATCGATCCGGAGAGCAAAAGCAAATGTATTACTTGTCTATTGAGTTTTTGCTTGGACGTTTGCTTGGAAGTAACATCTTGAATTTAGGTATTCGAGATGTATGCGAGCAGGGGTTATCTGAACTAGGGATTTCGTTACAAGAGTTAGAAGAAGTGGAAGCAGATGCAGGCCTTGGTAATGGTGGGCTTGGACGCTTAGCAGCCTGTTTTCTCGATTCACTTGCATCTTTAAACTTGCCAGGACACGGCTGTGGAATTCGTTATAAACATGGTTTGTTTGATCAGAAAATTGTTGATGGTTATCAAGTTGAATTTCCAGAACAGTGGCTTCTTCATGAAAACGTATGGGAAGTAAGAAGGCATGATCAAGCTGTAGAAGTAAGTTATTTCGGCAGTGTTGAACCGCTAGAAATTGACGGGCGTTTAGAGTTTAGGCATACAAATGCAGAAATCATTATGGCCGTGCCATATGATGTGCCGGTAGTTGGCTATGAGACGAGTACTGTAAATACACTTAGACTTTGGAATGCTGAACCAGTTCCTTTCCCGCAAAACTGCAAAGATATTTTGAAATATAAGCGTGAAACAGAGGCTGTATCGGAGTTTTTATATCCAGATGATACGCATGATGAGGGGAAAATACTTCGTTTAAAACAACAGTATTTCCTCGTATCAGCAAGTTTGCAAAATATCGTTCGAATGCATAGAGAAAGATATGGTGACCTTCGTCAACTACATGAAAAAATTGCGATCCACATTAACGATACACATCCGGTTTTAGCAATTCCGGAACTGATGCGCATTTTACTAGACGAAGAAAAGTTAGCATGGGAAGAAGCTTGGCACATAACGACGCAGACGATTTCTTATACGAATCATACAACGTTATCAGAAGCGCTCGAAAAGTGGCCAATTCACATTTTTAAACCGTTATTACCGAGAATTTATATGATTATTGAAGAGATTAATGAACGTTTCTGTCATGAACTTTGGGAACAGTATCCGTATGAGTGGGATCGTATTGAAGCAATGGCGATTATTGCACATGACCTTGTGAAAATGGCTCATTTAGCGATTGTCGGTAGCCATAGCGTAAATGGTGTAGCGAAAATTCATACGGAAATATTAAAGCAGCGGGAAATGCGATTGTTTTATGAATTTTATCCAGATAAGTTTAATAATAAGACGAATGGAATTGCTCATAGGCGCTGGCTTATGAAAGCAAATCCACAGTTAACAAATCTCATTTCAGAGGCGATTGGAACAGAGTGGAAGAAAGAACCGATTAAGCTTCAAGAGCTACAATTAGTTCAATACGATGCGAGTTTCCAAGAGAAATTTGCAGAGGTAAAACAAGAGCGTAAAGAAATTTTAGCGGCGCGCATTCATAATAAAATGGGGATTACAATTGATCCTAATTCTATTTTTGATGTGCAAGTAAAAAGACTGCATGCTTACAAACGACAATTACTAAACGTTCTTCATATTTTATATTTGTATAACCGTCTGAAAGAGGATGCTAGTTTTACATTTTATCCGCGTACTTTTATTTTTGGAGCGAAAGCATCACCTGGCTATTATTACGCGAAAAAAATTATTAAATTAATAAATGAACTCGCAAGAAAAGTGAATAATGATCCGTACGTAAGCCAATATATGAAAGTTATCTTTCTAGAAAACTATCGAGTTTCTGTAGCGGAAGATATATTCCCAGCGGCCGATGTAAGTGAACAAATTTCAACTGCGAGTAAAGAAGCATCGGGAACAGGGAATATGAAATTTATGATGAATGGTGCGATTACACTCGGAACGCTAGACGGAGCGAATATTGAAATAAAAGACAGGGTCGGTGATGATAACTGTTTCATTTTCGGTTTAACAGCCGAAGAGGTTCTTCATTACTATCAAAATGGTGGATATCGTGCAAGTGATTATTATCACCACAATGGGCACATTAAAAAGGTAGTAGATCAGTTAACGAATGGTTTCTTTGCACAGTCGGGAGCCGAATTTGAAGCAATTTACGATTCTCTCGTTATTCAAAATGATGAATATTTTGTTCTGCGAGATTTTGGTCCATATGCTGAAAGACAAGAAGCTGTCGGTAGGGCTTATGAGAACCGAACGAAGTGGCTAGAAATGTCGATTTTAAATATTGCACAGTCTGGTCATTTTGCGAGCGATCGAACGATTTTGCAGTACAGTAATGAAATTTGGGGTATTGGTAATGCTGTTAAACAGTTTTAAAGAGGTTGCTATATTGGGAGATATATTATCAATTTACCAACAGAAATGGATATTAATAAATAAAACGAGCTTAATAAAATTAAGCTCGTTTTATTTATTTTGCTTAAGAAAGAAATGGAACAGTGGTATATATGATACCTGCCCCATCATACTCTCCTGTCGCAAAGTATGAAAATGTAAAGAAACCTGTAACCGTAAAAATTACAATAAGGAAAAATGCGAAGATAAATTTTAACATGTAAGGTCCCCTCATCCAAAAATAACTTCATAGATTATTATAGTATACGAATATTTTATTTCCAATTGTTTACTGGTTAAAAATGAGAAGTCAGACATGTTTTGTATGTTGTAATGGAATGATTATTTGTAATGGATTTTGTGTTTTTTGTAAATGTCATGTTGTGATGGACGTGTGCATACTCCCAGTCATGATCATTAAAATTTATGTTTCGGGGAGGGAGGAGTGGGACGACATCGAATAAGTTGACGAAACGAAAGCTACTAGCTACTTGTAGTTTATAATAATTTCGAAAAGCGATATCTCCTACTTTTGGAGAAGCGAATGTATAAAGTCCATACTGTGCGAAGGCAGTATTTATACGTGCATCTAATATGTGTAATGTGGCAAGCGCGCCACCTAGACTATGCCCAGTAGCTAGCAGTTTTTTATGTGCTGGCAATGATACGAGCATATCCATAATAGAATCACGACAAGACTCATAAATAGAGAGAAAACCGTTATGGACATTTCCGCCATTTAAAGCATAAGGATAAGGTTTTTGATTGACGAGAGAATCAATAATCCAATCTGGATCTGTTTGAGTGCCTCTGAAGGCAACGATAATTGTATCCTCAGATTCTAATATAAATCCGAACCATTCTGTTGTTTGAATGGCCTTTCCTTGAAACCCTTGTACATATTGAAAACCATCTGGTATTTCGAAAATACCATTTTGTTTATATTGTTCATACGTTAACTCACAACAAGAAGCTAACAGTATGGCAGTTTCTTTATCAAAGGATAAAGGAGTACGCATTAAGGTAGCCCTCCTTAAGAAAAGGTATAGTTTAATATATGCGGTGAGGAACTTGATTCATTCTTTTGGAGGTGGGGAATAGCTTGTATCGCTTACCTAAATCAGTGGAGGAAATTATAATGTAAAAATAAAACAGTGCCTGATAAGGACACTGTTTACTCTTTTTCATCTCAAGGAATCGACTTTTTTAGTTATTCTTAATGAACTGACGCATGCGTTAGTTGCATAAGTAAGAGGTTTGAAAAAATAGCCTGTATATATTTGAATGATGAATAACTTACCTATTTTCTTGTGTTTGTTTGCGTTACATACAGAAAAAATTCGGAAAATAAAACATATTATTTATCTGTTTGTTTTTGCTTCTTTTTCAAATACTCCGTACGCAATTTTTCAAGTTGCTGCTTTTTATCAAATTTGGCAGGCTTCTGTTTTTCATGGAACTTTGCCACAGCTACCTGACTTTTGGAATCCAATTGATATTTTCCCACTTTGTTCACCTACTTTTCTTGTCTCTAAAGAGAATCTACTCAACAAATATAATATACCTTATTTTCCTTAAGTAAACCTTATTACTTTATTTTAACTGCTTTTTCTCGTTTGTAGACGTAAATTAAAACACCCTTTCACTTTATTACTGCAAGCAAGGGTGTTTTAATTTTATTATTTTATTAGTTGATGGCCGTGCCCACATAAGGGCACAGTTTACTCTTTCCCATCTAATAAACGACCAAGGCCACCTAATACACTACCTTCGCCAGTACTTTGCGCTGCTGGGCTTGTAAGGCGTGCTGCTAATCGGCTAAGTGTTAAGGACTGAATCCAAACTGTTCCAGGTCCTTCTAACGTTGCGAAGAATAAACCTTCGCCGCCAAATAGAGCTGTTTTTACTTTTCCAACGAACTCGACATCATAGTTAATGTCTTTTGTCATAGCAACAAGACAACCTGTATCAATGCGAAGTTTCTCACCAGGTTTTAATTCACGTTTATATACAGTTCCACCTGCGTGCATGAAAGCAAGACCGTCACCTTCAAGTTTCTGCATGATGAAACCTTCACCACCGAAGAAACCAGTTCCTATTTTTTTCGTAAATTCAATTCCGATAGAAACACCTTTTGCGGCACAAAGAAAGGCATCTTTTTGACAAACTACTTTTCCTTGATATTCTGTTAAATCTACAGGAATAATTTTACCAGGATAAGGAGCAGCAAATGAGACGTGGCGTTTGCCGTGACCTGTATTTGTAAATACAGTCATAAACATACTTTCGCCTGTAACGAGACGCTTACCAGCGCCCATTAATTTTCCGAATAAACCTCCAGATGGGCCAGAACCATCACCGAAGATTGTTTCCATTTCTATGTAATCTTCCATCATCATCATTGCGCCAGCTTCTGCGATCACGCTTTCTTCTGGATCTAACTCAATTTCAACAAACTGCATATCATCGCCATATAACTTATACTCAATTTCATGTGCTCTCATTTTTTTCACCTCGTATGTAATAGATACTTATATTGTACAGAATTTAATAGGATTAGAATACTTTAGTTTTGTTAATTTTCAAATAAAGTGGAACAAACCAAAACTGATTATCAGCTCCCGCCAATCAAGCTGTCCGCAAATACCGGGCTAAAATATGAATATGGAAATTCAACATTATATTAAAATTATAAAAAAATGGTGGAATGAAAGTGTTCTCATTTGACGTTTTGGATATAGCGTGATATAGTGAAATCACTATTGAGCTACATAATGTGGTACGGAAATAAAGCACGTTGAATTAAAGGCTGTAAGCTTGTTATACATTCATGTCCTTTATATCCACCTTTTCATGTGGATTCATAGTTTCATTTTTATTTAGGAGGTACATGACATGCAAACAGGTAAAGTTAAATGGTTCAACAGCGAAAAAGGTTTCGGTTTCATCGAAGTTGAAGGTGGAGACGATGTATTCGTTCACTTCTCAGCTATCCAAGGTGACGGATTCAAAACTTTAGAAGAAGGTCAAGAAGTTTCTTTCGAAATCGTTGAAGGTAACCGTGGACCACAAGCTGCTAACGTTACAAAAAACTAATTAGCTAGCGATAAAAAGCATTCCGATTTTCGGAATGCTTTTTTTTATTCTTTGGAACTCGACTCATTTGAAGATAATTCGCCCTTAAAGGTACGCTCTTCAAAGTCATCAAGCATTTGTTCATATTCTTCATGTTCTTCTGTAGCGAAAACTTGCGGATTTTTTCCATACATATCTGTACCAATAAAGTTTTCGAAATCTTCTACGTAGCCTACGTTTTCTTCACTATTTACGTACATGCCATTATAGTTTTTCGAATCTCGTCTTTCTAAATCAGACGGTGTTTCAGACGTTCCATAATTGGCAACATCTTGCCACGCATCTTCTGCATCGTACTCAACAGAGCGATCCTCATCGTGTTTATGGAAAGAGGGAGACAATACTTCTTCTTCAACTGGTCGTGTATTCATATTTAGCTTATTTGTCGCGTGCTGGATGCATGTTGTAGCAGTCGGCATTGCTTCTAATCTTTCAAATGGAATTTCTTCGCCAGACACTTCGCAAATGCCGTACGTACCCGCTTCTATTTTTTGCAAGGCATGTTTCGTATCCTCTAGCTGTTTATGCCAAAGTTCAATAAGCCCGAAGTCTTTTTCACGTTCATATAGCTCTGTTGCCATATCAGCTGGATGGTTATCATAGCTAGATAATTCTCCAACAGACTCACGTTCAGATGCACGATCTTCATTTTCGTGTGTTTGTATCGTTTGCTCTAGTTCGTGTTTTTGTTTTTCTAAAACGGATTTAAATTGATTTATTTGTTGTGGAGTTAACATAGTCGTCCACCTTCCTACAATTCAGTTTCTTTACATAGTATGAGCGTTGCGAGTAGGAATTATGAGATGAATTTTAGATATGAAAAAGGAGCCGCATAAGCAGCTCCTTTTATAGAAAGTATCCAAGTAATAATCCGATTCCCATGAGGAGACCGAAGATCGTATTTGTTTTTGCTGTTGCAATCATCGCAGGTACCATTTCCATTGGAATGCTTTTGCCGATAAAGCCTTTCGTCGCTTTAAATGCTTTCGGTGCACTTAAAAATACGATAAGCATCCATGGTGATACGATGCCCACGATAATTAAAGCAATTGTCCAAATGTAGGAAACGATGAACATAGAAGCAAGTACACCAACCGCTCGCTCGCGTCCAACGAGAATTGCTAACGTTTTACGACCGTTTTCTTTATCGCCATCTAAGTCACGAATATTATTAGCTAGTAAAATGGCACCAATTAAAATGGAGCTTGGAATAGATAGTAAAATGACTTCTGATGTTACAGTTCCAGTTTGAATAAAGAATGAAATTCCAATAATGATAACACCCATAAATAATCCGGCTGTTAACTCTCCAAATGGTGTATAGGCAATGGGAAGTGGGCCACCCGTGTAAAGGTAAGCAACGGCCATACAAACAAGACCGATTGCAGCAAGCCGCCAGCTAGAATTCATACAAATATAAACACCTAATAGTATTGCGATGCCGAAAAATCCAAATGCTAAGTTAAGCACTGTTTTTGGCTGAATGCCATCGCGAACGATAGCGCCGCCGATACCAACTGAACCTTCGTGATCGAGTCCTCTTTTATAATCAAAGTATTCATTAAACATGTTTGTTGCTGCCTGAATGAGAAGACAAGCAAGAAGCATTATAAGGAAAAGAGGGAGATGGATTTGATTTATACCTCCGACCTGCATTGCATAGGCTGTTCCGATGAAAACAGGAACGAAAGCTGCTGTTAATGTATGGGGACGTAGTAAACTCCACCAAATGCGCCAGCCTGTTTGCTTGCTTGGTTTTGGCGCCGTAGGAGAGGAATTCGTTTCGACGTTCATTTCCATGTTGAATCCTCCTTTGGTCACATATTGTACACAACTAAGTGTAGAAAAAGCATCATTTAGTGTCAACGTTTATTTTCTAGGAAGAGAAGGTGAATTTCTCAGAAATGCTAAACGTTGACAGGCCTTTCGTTTGAGGTGTATCTTAAAATCAAGCGTAATTATGACTATTTTTCGCCCATAGGGGGGAGACAATTGTGATTCAAACGAAACAAAAAGGCTTGCAAGAAGTTCTTAGTGCAGCCATTAAGCATGCAACTGATGAAAAAATATTGGTTAGTTTTGTAAAACAAATAGACTGGATGGATCCGCTTCTGTTTTATGCAGCAGGAAAAAGGATTGCATTGGAAAATAGATGTTATTTTGCAGATCCAGCTCAGCATGTAATATTTGCTGGAATTGGCTCTGTTTTCACTATAGCAAATTCTTCTCACAAACGCTTTCAAGCGGCTCGTGACGAGTGGGATAAAGTAAAAGAGAAAGCATTTGTACAAAGAGAAAAATATGAATTTGGAACAGGTCCTCTTTTATTTGGTGGATTTTCATTTGACCAAGAAAAAGAGAAAACGGACTTATGGAAAGAATTCGATGATACGACATTTTCACTACCAGCATTTTTATTAACTGTAAAAAATGAAAAAGCATGGTTAACGATGAATACATTCGTTTCAGCAACAGATTGTGCAAAAACTCTTTATAACGAAATTGTTTCTTTAGAAGAGAAAATTTTTGGGGAGAGTAAATGTGCATTAGAAGGATCGAAATTAACAGTTACTTCTAAAGTGGGAGTGGATCCGAAAGGCTGGATGAAAGCCATTGAGAAAGTGCAAGATGAGATGAAGCAGGGTAACGTGCAGAAGGTTGTATTAGCGAGGGAGCTAAAAGTAGAAATGGATCATCATATTGATTCTGCTCTTGTTTTAGAAGCACTTCGCATTGGGCAACCGGATTGTTACGTATTTTCTTTTGATTATAAAGGAGCATGCTTCTTAGGAGCGACGCCAGAGAGGTTAATTCGCAAAGAAGATGAGAAGTTTACTTCGATGTGTCTTGCTGGTTCAACTGGTCATGGTCAATCTATAGAAGAAAGTAAGCGAAATAGTAATGCGCTTCTTCATGATGAAAAGAATTTAGCTGAACACGGTTATGTTGTGAACATGATCAGGTCGGTATTAAATGAGCACTGCGAATACGTTAATATTCCGGAGAGTCCAGGTCTATTAACAACGAAAAACTTAATTCATTTATATACGCCTGTAGAGGCAAAAGGCACTGCGAGTCTTTTAACGATGGTAGAAGAATTACATCCAACACCAGCTCTTGGCGGGACACCTCGTTTGGAAGCGATGAAACTGATTCGTGATGTTGAATTGTTAGACAGAGGATTATATGGTGCACCGATTGGCTGGATAGATGATGAAGGAAATGGTGAATTTGCGGTTGCACTTCGCTGCGGATTATTAAATGGCGAGAAAGCATCCTTATTTGCCGGTTGCGGGATTGTAATTGATTCAGTACCGCAACTTGAATATGAAGAGACAAGTTTGAAGTTTAGACCGATGCTTGGTGCTTTGGAGGAATTAATGAAATGAACAATCATATAGAAGCATTATCATATTATTTAGGCGCGTTCGTGGATGAACTGACGCGTCTAAATGTATGTGATGTTGTCATTAGTCCAGGCTCACGGTCAACGCCGATTGCTCTACTAATGGAACAACACGAAGGAATGAACACATATTTACATGTAGATGAAAGATCTGCAGGATTTTTTGCGCTCGGTATCGCAAAAGCGAAAAAACGTCCGGTTGCATTATTATGTACGTCAGGAACGGCAGCAGCGAACTACTATCCAGCTGTATGTGAAGCTTTCCATTCACGAGTGCCGCTTATCGTCTTAACAGCAGATAGACCGCATGAATTAAGAGATGTCGGTGCACCACAAGCGATGAATCAATTTAATTTATACGGTACGTTTGTGAAGCAATTTACAGAGATGGCACTTCCAGAAGCGAGTGAAGCGATGTACCACTACGCTCGCATGACAACGCAGCGCATGATAGCAAGTGCTTGTTTAGCGCCGCAAGGACCTGTTCATCTTAATTTTCCAGTTCGTGAACCGCTTATCCCGGACTTTTCATTAGAAAGTTTATGGGATAAAGGACGCGGGGAATATACAGGAGTAGTTCAGCAAGGGAACGTGGTGATGCCGAGTGAATATGTAGATTCTCTTGTAGGGCGCCTTTCACATATGGAAAAGGGGCTTATTATTTGTGGAGATGATAGTCATTCAGAAATCGCAACGTTTGCAACGCAACTAGCTGAAAAAACGGGATACCCAATATTAGCAGACCCACTTTCGAATATTCGTAGCGGACACCACGATAAAACGATGGTAATCGACTGTTATGATACATTTTTACGAAATGAATTGTTAAAAGAGACGTGGAAGCCGGACGTTTTAATTCGTTTTGGTGGTATGCCTGTTTCGAAAGCATTAACGCAGTTCATTAAAAAACAAACGAAAGCTGTTCATATCGTTGTTGACGAATCTGGACAATGGAGAGATCCAGCTCTTGTTGCGACAGAAGTTGTACAGGCAAGTGATATTGCATTTTGCAGTACATTAATAGAAAAAATGCCAGTTATGAAAAAGAATGATTGGTCCCAAATGTGGCAACATATAAACGAAAAAACGAAGGAAACGCTTCGTGAAATGGAAACATATGAAACTGCATTTGAAGGAAAAGTCATTACAGATATTGTACGCGTATTACCAGAAGGAGCAACGTTATTTGCGAGTAATAGTATGCCAATTCGTGATACAGATTCATTCTTCTTCACATCAGATAAAAATATTCAAGTGATGGCAAACCGCGGTGTAAATGGGATTGATGGCATCATTTCGACAGCTTTAGGAGCGAGCATGATTTGCGATCCGCTCGTATTAGTCATCGGTGACTTATCATTCTATCACGATTTAAATGGACTATTAGCTGCAAAATTACATGAATTAAATATAACGATTGTCGTTGTAAATAATGATGGTGGGGGTATTTTCTCATTCTTACCACAATATGAGAAAAAGGAACACTTCGAATCGTTATTTGGAACGCCGATTGGGCTTGACTATGAGCATGTTGTTAAAATGTACGGTGGTTCATTTAGCCGTGTAAATGGTTGGGAGCAATTCCGGGAGGAAGTACAAAAGGGAGCAACGACAGAAGGTTTACACGTTGTAGAAATTTGTACGAACCGTGATGAAAACTTAACGTTGCACCGTACGTTATGGGCAAAAACACAGGACGTAATTACTACATCATTGCAAGGTGAATCAAAATGAAAGTAACGCTGCAAGGTGTATCGTATGAATATGAAGTAGTCGGAAGCGGGGAACCACTTCTACTTCTTCATGGTTTTACGGGAAGCATGGAAACGTGGCGTTCTTTTATCTCTTCATGGAGTGGGCAGTTTCAAGTTATTGTAGTGGATCTTGTTGGACACGGAAAGACCGAGAGTCCTGAAGATGTTGCGCATTATGACATTCGAAATGTGGCATTGCAAATGAAAGAACTATTAGATTACCTTCATATTGAAAAAGCACATATACTTGGCTATTCAATGGGCGGTAGACTGGCGATTACGATGGCATGTCTATATCCAGAGTATGTACACTCTCTTTTATTAGAAAATTGTACAGCTGGGCTCGAAAACGAAGCAGATAGAAAAGAACGTCGTGAAAAAGATGATCGACTTGCCGATAAAATTGAGCGAGAAGGCATAGAAAGTTTTGTATCAATGTGGGAAAATATTCCGCTTTTTGAAACGCAAAAACGTTTAGCAAAAAACGTACAAGAAGCGGTGCGAAAAGAACGACTTGCTAACAACCCAAAAGGGCTCGCAAATAGCTTGCGCGGCATGGGAACTGGGGCTCAGCCTTCATGGTGGGATGAGCTAAAAAACTTAAAAATACCTGTTCTTTTAATGAACGGAGAGCATGATGAAAAGTTCTTTCGCATATTAAAAAACATCGAAAAATGCGTCTCTGACGCGAAATTTGTCAAAATTGATGGTGCTGGCCATGCAATTCATGTGGAACAACCGGAAAAGTTTGATACAATAGTAAAGGGATTTCTAAAAACTATGCAGTGATGCTTTTTTCAGTTAAGAATGAAGTTACACTTATAGAGGAGATCAGAAATATACAAGGAGGTAGTTGTAATGGCTATTGAATGGGTGAAAGAAGGCAATTACGAAGATATTATTTATTCAACATACAATGGTATCGCAAAAATTTCGATTAACCGTCCTGAAGTACATAACGCATTCCGTCCAAAAACGGTAATGGAGTTAATCGACGCTTTTGCACAAGCTCGTGATGATGCAAATGTTGGCGTTATCATTTTAACAGGTGAAGGTGGACGTGCATTCTGTTCTGGCGGCGACCAAAAAGTTCGTGGTCATGGTGGATATGTAGGTGACGACCAAATCCCACGTCTAAACGTATTAGACTTACAACGTCTAATTCGCGCAATTCCTAAACCAGTTATCGCAATGGTAGCAGGTTATGCAATCGGTGGTGGACACGTACTTCATATCGTATGTGACTTAACAATCGCTGCAGACAATGCTGTATTCGGACAAACAGGTCCTAAAGTAGGAAGCTTTGACGGTGGATACGGAGCTGGTTACTTAGCTCGTATGGTAGGCCACAAGAAAGCTCGCGAAATTTGGTACCTATGCCGTCAATACAGTGCTGGGGAAGCACTTGATATGGGCTTAGTAAATACAGTAGTACCATTAGAACAACTTGAAGCAGAAACAGTACAATGGGCACAAGAGATCTTAGCAAACAGCCCAATGGCACTTCGTTTCCTAAAAGCTGCATTCAACGCAGACACAGACGGTCTAGCTGGTATTCAACAACTAGCTGGAGATGCAACGTTATTGTACTACACAACTGACGAAGCAAAAGAAGGTCGCGACGCATTCAAAGAAAAACGCAGTCCGGACTTCGGTCAATTCCCTCGTTTCCCTTGATCAAATCAAAAGCGTAGCCGACTGCTTAGCCCCGCTGGCTAAGGTTCTTTCGCACAGAAAGTGTTTTTTACTTTCTTGTGCGGAAGGTTCTTAGACGGAAGGGGCTAGGAGGCGCAGCTAGATGAAACCAAAAGCGGAAGCGGCTCGCTTAGAATATGAGGGGGATGGAGCTTCTGACGTAGAGGCGTTTTTTGCCTCGTAGGAAGAAGTGAAGCCACCGAACATTCTAGCCGCTGTAGCTGGATGAAATTAAAAGCGGAAGCGGCTCGTTTAGAACAAGAGGGTGTTGGAACTCCTGACGTAGAGGCGCTTTTTGCCTCGTAGGAAGGCGTGAAACGACCGACTGTTCTAGCCGCTGTAGCTGGATGTGACAAACCGGAAACAAAACAACTAAGAGACTTGATGTCACATCAAGTCTCTTTCTTTCATGAAAGGAGAATGTATGATGGAGACGATGCCAAATTGGTTAAAGCAACGTGCATTTTTAACACCAGATCGTACTGCAATTGAAATAGAGGAAGAGAAAGTTACTTTTATGCAGCTGCATGAAAAAGTAGTATCTGTTTGTGAACGTCTCACGCATGTTGGAGTGAAGCGAGGGCAAAAGGTGGCTGTTCTGATGAAAAATGGTATGGAGATGATTACAGTTATTCACGCCCTATCGTACGTAGGGGCAGTAGCTGTACTTTTAAATACGCGTCTTTCAAGAGAAGAGCTACTTTGGCAAATGGATGATGCTGAAGTTATTTGTTTAGTGACGGATCAAGATTTTGAGGCTAAAGATGTTCCTGTCTATTCATTCGCCGAAGTGATGAATGGACCAAAAGAGGAAGCCTCTATACAAGAAGAATTCTCTTTAGAAGAAGCGATGACGATTATTTATACGTCAGGGACGACAGGGAAACCGAAAGGCGTTATTTTAACGTACGGAAATCACTGGGCCAGCGCGGTTGGCTCTTCGCTTAATTTAGGACTTCGTGATGATGATTGCTGGTTAGCGTGTATGCCGATGTTCCATGTTGGCGGGTTATCTCTTCTAATGAAAAATATTATGTACGGCATGCGCATTTTACTCGTTCCGAAATATGATGCTGATTTTATTCATACAGCACTTCAAACGAGAGGCGTAACGATTATTTCAGTCGTATCAAAAATGTTAACTGATTTATTAGAGAGACTTGGAGAAGAAACATATCCATCTTCTTTACGATGTATGTTACTTGGTGGAGGACCAGCGCCAAAACCGTTACTCGAAACGTGTGTAGATAAAGGAATTCCTGTGTATCAAACGTACGGTATGACAGAAACGTCTTCGCAAATTTGTACGTTGTCCGCAGATTACATGTTAACGAAAGTAGGATCAGCTGGAAAGCCACTATTTCAGTGCCAACTTCGTATTGAAAAAGATGGCGTAGTAGTGCCGCCGTTAGTAGAAGGCGAGATCGTAGTAAAAGGACCAAATGTAACAGGCGGCTACTTTAACCGGGAAGATGCGACGCGCGAAACAATTCAAAACGGATGGCTTCATACTGGTGACCTCGGTTATTTAGACGAAGAAGGATTTTTATACGTATTAGATCGCCGCAGTGATTTAATTATTTCTGGCGGGGAAAATATATATCCGGCTCAAATTGAAGAAGTGTTACTTTCTCATCCGATGGTAGCGGAAGCTGGTGTTGTCGGTATGACTGACGATAAATGGGGACAAGTACCCGCTGCTTTTGTTGTAAAAAATGGAGAAGTAACAGAAGAAGAAATTCTTCATTTTTGTGAGGAGAAATTAGCGAAATATAAAGTGCCGAAAAAAGCGTGTTTCTTAGAGGAATTGCCACGAAACGCTTCGAAAAAATTGTTAAGACGAGAGTTAAGACAATTAGTGGAGGAGATATAGGTGGAAATAAAAAAAGCGACGCTTCATATAACGGAAATGCCACTCGTCATCCCGTTTGCTGCAAGCTACGGGACGTATGAAAAGCGTGAAAGTATCGTCATTGAATTAGAAGATACGGACGGATACATTGGATTTGGCGAAGTCGTTGCGTTCTCTGAACCGTGGTACACGGAAGAAACAGTGAAGACTGCGCTACATGTACTTCAAGATTTTTTATTACTGGATTTATTAAAGGAGGAGATTTCTCATCCGAATGAAGTACCTGGTTTGTTCCAACATATAAAGAGAAACAGAATGGCAAAGGCGGGAATTGAAGGGGCTGTTTGGGATTTATATGCGAAGCGACAAAAGAAGTCATTAGCGACATTGCTAGGCGGGACTAGACCTGAAATTGAGGTCGGTGTTGTAATTGGTATCAATACAATTCCGGTTATGTTAAAACAAATCGAAAAGTATGCAGAAGAAGGATACGAGCGTTTTAAAGTGAAAATAAAGCCAGAGCATGATTACGAATTATTGAAAGAGATTCGTAAAGAGTTCCCGCACATCCCGTTAATGGCTGATGCAAATTCAGCCTATACATTAGCGGATACGGAGAAATTGAAACGATTAGATGAATTTCAATTGATGATGATTGAACAACCGCTAGCGGATTACGATTTTCTTGATCATGCACAGTTGCAAAAGAAAATTGAAACGCCCATTTGTTTAGACGAAAGCATCCATAGTTTAGAAGACGCGCGCGTTGCGATTACGCTGGGAAGTTGCCGCATTGTAAATATTAAACCAGGGCGAGTGGGCGGATTAACGGAGTCGATTCAAATTCATAATTATTGTATGGAGCATAATATCCCTGTTTGGTGCGGTGGTATGGTAGAGATGGGGATTTCACGAGCGCAAAATGTTGCGCTTGCTTCGTTGCCGAACTTTACGATTCCTGGCGATATATCTGCTTCTAGTAGGCACTGGGAGAGGGATATTATTTCGCCGGAAGTGATGCTTGAGGGCGGAAAGGTGATTGTACCGCAAAGTGTTGAAGCTGAGTATGAAGTAGACCGCGGAAGGTTGGCGGAAATTACGAAGCAGCGAATTGTTTTGGAGCGGTAGGTTGAGTCTTTCAAATAGCGGGCGAATTTCGTCGGTAATTGTCGGTAAGTCGATATAATTGAAAAATCGCTGATATAATTCGAGTTACGGTTGATATAATTGGAAAATCGCCGATATAAATTTCATTTACTAAGGTTACTCCCGCGAGTAACCTTTTCGTATTGTACAAATTGGATAGACTAGTTTACAATCGAGCGTATAAAGGGGGAGTAATATGAAGCGCATTTCAATTTTAATAGCGGATGATGAGGCAGAAATTGCCGATTTAATTGAGATACATTTAGAAAAAGAAGGTTACCACGTCGTGAAAGCAGCTGATGGAGAAGAGGCAATTCATGTTATTGAAACGCAGCCAATCGACTTAGTGGTTTTAGATATTATGATGCCGAAAATGGATGGTTATGAAGTGACGCGCCAAATTCGTGCGAAGCACCATATGCCAATCATTTTTTTAAGTGCGAAAACATCTGATTTTGATAAGGTGACAGGTTTAGTATTAGGTGCAGATGATTATATGACGAAACCTTTTACACCGATTGAATTAGTCGCACGTGTAAATGCACAATTACGCCGATTTCTTACGTTAAATCAGCCGAAAGTAGCAGAGAATAAATCTGCTTTAGAGGTAGGCGGAGTCATTATTGATCCTGAGCGAAGAACAGTAAATGTGTACGGAGAACAAGTTGAATTAACACCGAAAGAGTTTGATATTTTATATTTATTAGCGAGCCATCCGAAGAAAGTGTACAATGTAGAAAATATTTTTCAGCAAGTATGGGCAGATGATTATTTTGAGGGCGGAAATACAGTTATGGTACATATTCGCACATTGCGGAAAAAGCTTGGGGAAGATAAAAGAAAGAATAAGTTAATAAAAACAGTGTGGGGAGTAGGGTATACTTTCAATGGGTAAAAAGATGAGAAGTTTTCGCTCGAAGATGGTTATGCTATTTGCGTTAAGTATGATATTTGCTGGTGGCGTAACGTATATCATTTATGAAGGATTACGAATTTATTATAAATTAGTCGTTCGTTTTGAGGACCCATTAGCCCAAGTTCGGTCAATGGTAAGACAAATTGGGGATGTTAATTTCTTTTTAATTATTTTCATCCCTCTATCCATTATGTTTTTCTTCTTCCTTACTAGGCCTTATGTAAAATATTTTGATGAGATTTCAAGTGGGATTCATCATTTGGCGAACGGGGATTTTACAAATGAAGTGCGCGTGTCATCAAACGATGAGTTTGGAGATATCGCACGTGAAATAAATGTTGCGAGTGAAAAGTTAAAAGAAGCGGTGGAAAGAGGAGACTTTGCTGAAAGTAGTAAAGATCAGCTCGTTGTAAACTTAGCTCATGATTTAAGAACTCCATTAACATCCGTGTTAGGGTATTTAGATTTAATTCTTAAAGATGAGAATTTAACAAAAGAACAAATTAAACATTTCTCCACAATTGCATATACGAAATCGCAAAGGCTCGAAAGTTTAATTGATGAGTTATTTGAAATTACACGTATGAATTATGGCATGCTAAAGCTGGATAAAAAGCCGATTGATATAAGTGAACTACTTATACAGTTAGATGAGGAATTGTATCCTTTATTAGAGAAACATCATTTACAAGCTAGGTTGAATATTGATCCTCATCTGCCAATTAACGGTGATGGAAAATTGTTAGCTAGAGTATTTGAAAACTTGTTAACAAATGCCGTTCGATACGGATATGATGGGCAATTTGTTGATCTGAATGGGTATATCGATAATGGAGAAGTTGTCGTACAAGTTATGAATTATGGAGACAGCATTCCAGAAGAAGATTTACCGTATCTTTTTGATATGTTTTATACAGGTGATAAATCGAGAACTGAGAACCGTGGCGGGACAGGCCTTGGACTGTTTATTGCGAAAAATATTGTTGAGCAGCATAACGGTACAATTTCTGCTGAAAGTAATGTAGTTAGAACAATGTTTGAAGTGCGATTGCCAAAAGACGAGAACTTAACAATTTAATAAAAATTTAAACTTTACCCCACTTTTTATTTTAATAGTTTTTTCTATTCTATACGTAAGTTACGTTAAGGAGGAACTAGAAATGAAAAAGTGGGTATTTATTTCTTTTTTTATAGCATGCACAGTATGTGTGGGCTTTTATATATCACCGTTATTTCAAAAGGAAATCGATGTTAAAATTGTCGGAAAAGATGAGCTAGTAAAGGCGGCAAATACCGAGAGGAAAGAGATTACGAAGGAACAAATTTATAAGGGTGATTTATTATTAGTTAATAGGGATTATCCAGTAAAAAAAGATAGTATTAGGTCTGATATTATAAATGTAAATCATAATAGTGAATTAGTAAGAGGCTACGTAATATTTGATAGAAATCTTCGTTTATCAAAGTATGTTGTAAAAAAGTTTTTGAACGTTGTCGATGCGGCTGGAAAAGATGGCGTACAGCATTTCTTAATGAGTAGTGGGTATCGAGATTTTAAAGAACAAAGTAAATTATATAAAGAAATGGGATCTGATTACGCGCTTCCAGCAGGATATAGTGAACATAATTTAGGATTATCACTAGACGTTGGATCAACGCAAAAGAAGATGGAGAAAGCGCCTGAAGGAAAATGGATCGAAGAGAACGTATGGAAGCATGGCTTTGTATTACGTTATCCGAAAAATAAAAGTCATATTACAGGCATTCAATATGAGCCGTGGCATATACGTTATGTCGGCTTACCTCATAGTGCGATTATGCAAAAAAAGAATTTCACACTAGAGGAATATTTAGAGTTTTTAAAAGAGGAAAAAGAGGTTTCAACTGAAGTAGAAGGTAAGAAATATACTGTTTCTTATTATAAAGTTTCTGAGAATACGAAAGTGAACGTTCCAGCAAACAAGCAGTATGAAATTTCCGGGAACAATATGGATGGGGTTATTGTGACGGTTCAGGAATAGAGAAGAAGGCTGTGCCATTTGGGACAGCCTTTTCTTATATAAGAAAGGAATTGACGTTTCTTGTCGGTAAATCGATATTCCTTGTCGAATCGTTGATATATTATAAGTTATGATAGATATAATTGAAAAATCGTTGATATATTATAAGTTATGATAGATATAATTGAAAAATCGTTGATATATTGTAAGTTATGATA
>NZ_JBNLYE010000033.1:0-29227 GCF_050172095.1 Bacillus sp. GMs2/2 | reverse complement strand
AACTTTTTTCAAAATCCACTTGACTAAAGTAAGTAACTATTTTATTATTAACTTACGTAAGGTAAGTTAATAACTTTTAGGAGGTTTTTAAAATGATGGATTTCGGTCTACTTATTATTCGTCTTATTATAGGAATTACATTCATGGGTCATGGCGCTCAAAAATTATTTGGGTGGTTCGGCGGTTACGGTTTAAAAGGAACAGGTGGCTGGATGGAGTCAATCGGTTTACGTCCTGGTGTATTTATGGCATTTATGGCTGGCGCAACTGAATTACTAGGTGGTTTCTTATTTGCATCAGGTATTTTCATTGTAGTTGGTTCATTATTTATCGTTGGAACAATGTTAATGGCTATCTTCACTGTTCACGGAAAAAATGGTTACTGGGTAACACAAAACGGATATGAATATAACTTAATGTTAATCGCTGTCGCTGTTGGTGTAGCTTTAATCGGACCTGGCGCATACGTTTTACTTTAATTTTTATCTCAAATTTGAGATTCTTGAAAAAAGAACTTACTTCATTACAATTGAAGTAAGTTCTTTTTATGAAACAAAATATTATTTCCAGCAGGATTTTCTCATCGTTATCTTGTAAACAAACAATAAGTATTCATATTTAGAAAGGGGATTACAAGCATGTTATCCATTAATCCAAATGAACAAACTGAAAAAGATAATTACAAATTACTTACTGGAAGTATCATCCCTCGTCCTGTCGCATTCGTTACTTCTGTAACAAAAGAAGGCGTACTAAACGGAGCACCATATAGTTATTTCAATATTGTCGCTGCTAATCCACCACTTATCTCAGTATCTGTACAACGAAAAGCCGGAGAAAGAAAGGACACTTCCCGAAACGCAATTGAAAAAGGAGAATTTGTCGTACATATTTCTGACGAATCATATGTAGCAGCAATTAACGAAACAGCAGCTAATCTCCCGCCAAATGAAAGTGAAATTGAACTAGCAAAACTAACACCAATCGAAAGTGAAGTCATCTCTGTTCCAGGTGTAAAAGAAGCAAATATTCGAATGGAATGCGTATTAGAACGTGCAATTCCACTTGGCGGAACGGAAGACTCACCAGCTTGTGATCTACTAATTGGACGCGTCGTTCGTTTCCACGTTGCCGAACATCTATATGAAAAAGGGCGCATTCACGCCGAAGGACTCAAACCAATAAGCCGCCTAGCAGGACACAACTATGCAAAATTAGGAGAACAATTTGAATTGGTTAGGCCAGTTTAAAAGTGGAAGTGGCCCGTTTAGCTCTGACCAGCTAAGGTTCTCTCGCACAAAAGGTGCTTTTTACCTTTCGTGCGGGAGGTTCTTAGATGCAAAGAGCTGGCCGCTGGAACTGGATATATTTAAAAGCAAGGCGGCTAGATTCCTCCCATCACTCAAATATAAAATCCCCTGCTTTTTAGCAGGGAATTTTATCATTGTAATTCTTCCTTCTTTTCCTCTAAAGTAGGCATTTTCTCTTTTTTCGGCTTCCCTAGCTTAATTACGAAGAAGTATAAGGAAAGCAATGTAATAAGAAAAACAATTAAAAACGGGTACGGAGAGTAAAAGGCACGCGCCGCCTCAGTCTTTCCCGCAACAAATTTCAATGACTCAATATCTAAAAACTCAGCAAACATTTGTACACCGAGCATACTAAACCAAAAAACAAAAAAACTAATAATAATACCAAAAACTTGCTTCAATCTCGTCATTCATCTCATCCTTTCTATATCTGTAATTTTTAGCGCAATAAATATAGTACAAACAAAATATTCACAGAAAGGAACTATCTCACCATTCACGAATTAACTTAATCCAACCTAACATCGAAATTTGCAAAATAATACCCCAAATTATAAGTCTTCTTAGCCATCGAGGATAGAAGGTTAAAAATTTAACATACCATTCCAATAGCTTGTTCATAATTCCCTCCTACATAAAATTATATAGGAAAAAGGATATATAATCCAAACCCAACTAAAATGATACCACCTACTATCTCACCATATGTACCGAGCATATCTTTCGCATGTCTCCCAATTAATAAACCCATCCACGCTAATAACATGCTAACAAATCCAAAAAGTAAAATCGTAATAATTGTTTGTGCTCCATAAATACCAAGACTAAGTCCTACTGAGAAACTATCTATACTGACGCCAAATGCAAATACGAATAAACTAATTCCAATAGGGGCTGTTCTAGTCTCTTCATTTTGTAAAATGCTCGAATATACGATATAAAACCCTAGTCCGATTAATAAAATAGCACCCGCAAAATGTGCGATATCTCCATACTTCTCTGATAAAAAACGACCTAGTACCATTCCTATAAACGGCATAATAATATGAAATATCCCTATCGTCATACCAATATACAGGATTTGTCTTAACTTTAGGGGTATCATCCCCATACCAAGACTCACCGAGAACGCATCCATCCCTAAGGCGAATGCCATAATTATTAAAGGTATTAGCTGTTCAAACGTCATTCATGCCCCTCCTTGGACGTGCTACTTCACAATATGCTTATCCAAGGAGAAATATTCTGTTTGCTAATCTTACCTTATCATTCAATAATAATATGATGTCCTGCCGCTTTTGTTAAACGATTCATAATTGCATTCCCTATTCCTTCATTAGGGAATGACTCACTAAAAATAACATCCACTTCACTTGCATCAAATGTTCTAAGTACATCATATAATTTAGTCGCAACACTAGCTAAGTCACTTCTAACACCACAAGATAATATAACATCTGCACTATATACATGCTGATACTCTTCTGTCGTTAATACGCCTACTTTAAATCCTTCTTCCTTTTTCTCATCCACAAGATGCTGAATAAACTCACGTGAACCCTCAACAATACTAAGTGGTGCTTTCGGCGCATAATGTGTGTATTTCATTCCAGGCGATTTCGGTTTTTCCTTCTCATCCTTTAAAGCTGGATCTAAAGAAACAGTACCTATCACCGCTTCTAATTGTTCTTTCGTAATCCCACCTGGACGTAATATTGTTGGAACCGCGCTTGTACAATCAATTACAGTTGATTCAACGCCTACTCCAGTTGCACCACCATCAACAATACCTGCAATCTTCCCATTCAAATCTTCATATACGTGAGAAGCTAATGTTGGACTTGGACGCCCTGAACGATTCGCACTTGGTGCTGCAACAGGTACATTCGCCTCTTCAATAAGAGCAAGTGCAATTGGATGATCAGGCATTCTTACTCCAACCGTATTAAGTCCTGCCGTCACCTTCTGTGAAATCCCTTCTTTTCTCGGCAAAATAATTGTTAATGGTCCTGGCCAAAAATGCGCCATTAACTTCTCTGCAACTGGTGGAATTTCTTTCACAATCCCATCTAACTGAGATTTTGTACCTATATGGACAATGAGTGGATTATCACTCGGTCTTCCTTTCGCTTCGAAAATTTTCGCGATTGCTTCATCATCCATCGCATTTGCACCTAACCCATATACTGTTTCCGTAGGGAAAGCCACCGCCTCATTTTCTCTTAATAATTTTGCTGCTTCTTGTAACTGTGGATAATATTTTTTTCTTTCCACAACATTATCCACAACCCACATGTTTGTATGCATTTTTTTCCACGTCCTTTTCTACCCTTAAATACTTGTATATTTTTAGTTTACTATGAGATTTATCCAAAAGACAAACAAGGTTTATCCACAAAATGTGGATAAACCTAATTAATCCGTGGATAACTTTGTGAATAGCTGACAATTTAGTATTATTGCATTCTGCTCTTTTATATTTTTACAAAAATGTTCTAGTTGTTGAATTCCCTCTGGAACCTCATCCTTTTCTATAGTAAAAAAGTCAAAAAACTGAAAGATCGGTACAGATTGTGGATGATTTGTTAGTAAGTACAATTGTTGAACACTTTTTTCTTTCATATACTGCAAAAACATTTCAAAAAAATATAAGAAAGTCTGTTTATCCACATGAGGTGTGAATAAACAAGAACGAATAAGCACATCTTCCCCACTTTGTTCATAACCAATTACAGCTCGTATTTCTTCCGCCTCTTCCAAAATCATAAATTGTGCGTACAACTCATTTATTTTATCATCTTTTTTATTAGCTTGTCCGAAAAAAGAATGTAATCTTTCCACATCTGCTTTCGTAGCAAAATACACTTTCTTCATAATAAATCCCTCCTCATTTTTATATATGAAGAGGGATTTATTAATAGTACTATTTAGAGAATAAAGATGTAAAAGCTTCTACAATAAACAATTTAACTTCTGGCTTTTCTTCTTCCTCTTCTACTTTTACATACTCATTTTGTTTTTCTTGTTTTTTCTCCACAGGTTTCTCCACTTTTTCCACAGTTTTTATTTCTTCTTTACTTACAGGCTGCTCTTCGACTTTTGTTTCATTTTTTACTACTTTCTTTTCAGAAGCTGTTACTTTTTTTACTACTTCCTGCTTTACAGCTTTCGTTTCTTTTACCTTATCTACTTTCTTCTCTTCTTTATCTATTACTTCCTCATCTAGTTGTTTCACCTGCTCCTCTTCAGGAGATTCCGCCTTTACAACGTGCTCTTCTTTTCTTACAGCTGTCCCACTCGAAAAATCTAAGAAACACATTGGTGGAAATAATACACACCACCAGTTCGCCCCTTCACCTTCTCCAATTGTGATTAATACTGCTTCATATTCTCCTGCTGGATAAATAAAATTCCCGTATACCTTTGTAGGAAACTTTACATTCTTACTAAATTTCACTTGAAATGAATCTTTACTTCCTTCTCTTTTTAACGTATTTTCCACCGTTTTCTCGATTTCTGGAATATGACTTTGAATTACTTTGCGTGCCTCTTCAAATGAAGTTAAATCCGCTACCCATCCATCAATTTGTGCTTTTACTTCATCACGCACTTTACGCTTTAATGCCTGGTCTTTATCTGAATCACTATTTGCTAAAATTCTTAATCGAACGGCCTCTTTCGGAATAACTGAAGGCCCTTTCGCATCAGCTTTCATATATCCAAACTGCACAAGTAACTGTGCACCAATTAATAGTATAAGAAGATAAGCAATAACTTGTTTTTTCATTTCCTCCACCGTCCCTTCTACAAACAGTGTGGACAGACTTTCATCTTTCTAAACTATTAAATTCAAAATCTATATGAATTTTTCCACAAAAAAATAGAGTAAGGTGTGAACCTTACTCCATCTCTGCAAATACCATACGATCTTTTCCGTTAATATCGAAAACAACCTCAACATGAGCATGTGGAAAAGCTTGTTGTAACAATCTTTTTACATCCTCACCTTGTCCTACTCCAATTTCAAACGCCACAATCGCTTTCTTCTGCAACACATTCGGCAATTCTTCCATAAAACGGCGATAGAAATCTAATCCGTCTTCACCACCAACAAGTGCTCTCTTCGGCTCATGCTCTTTCACAACAGGAGAAAGACCACGCCAATCCTCTTCCGGTATATATGGAGGATTTGAAACAACAACATCTAGTTTTTGACCCGTTTTATGAAATGGTAACAATAAATCACCGTGATAGAACGTTACTTCTGCACCTAAAGCTTTTGCATTTTCTTTTGCAACTTCAATCGACTCTTGTGCAATATCTACTGTATAAACATGAAGATTTTTATTTTCTAAAGCAAGCGTAATAGAAATCGCTCCACTACCTGTACCTATATCTGCTACATGTAGTTTCTCATCACCAAAATGGCGCTCGATTCTTTCTAATACTCCCACTATAAGCTCTTCTGTTTCCGGTCTTGGTATTAATACTTCTTCATTCACAAAGAAAGACCGTCCATAAAACATTTCATAACCAATCATATATTGAATAGGAATACCTTCTACATGCTTGTGGATAAACTCCGTAAAGCTTTTCTCTTGATCCTCAGTTATTTCTTCACGCATATTCATAAGTAATCCTGTTCTGTTCACCTTTAATACATGACAAAGGACAATTTCTCCCGCATTTTCATCTCGTCCATTTTCCTGTAAAAAAGAAGAAGCCCATTTCAGGGCTTCATAGACACGCATTACTCAGCTGCCTCCATCTTTTGAGCCTGATCTTCCATCACTAAGGCATTGATGAAATCATCTAACTTACCTTGTAAGATTTGATCTAGCTTTTGAATCGTTAAACCGATTCGATGGTCTGTAACACGGTTTTGCGGGAAGTTATACGTACGAATACGCTCTGAACGATCTCCCGTACCAACAGCTTGTTTACGGTTTTGATCATACTCAGCTTGCGCTTCTTGTCTAAACTTATCATAAACACGTGCGCGTAATACTTTCATCGCTTTTTCTTTATTCTTGATCTGTGATTTCTCATCCTGACAAGATACAACTACACCAGTCGGTAAATGCGTTAAACGCACCGCTGACATCGTTGTATTAACGCTCTGTCCACCAGGTCCACTAGAAGCGAATGTATCAACACGAACATCTTTCTCGTGAATATCAATTTCTACTTCTTCTGCCTCTGGTAATACAGCTACAGTTGCTGTAGATGTATGAATACGTCCACCAGATTCCGTTTCAGGAACACGTTGTACACGGTGAGCACCATTCTCGAATTTCAGCTTCGCGAAAGCACCTTTACCATTAATCATAAAGATAATCTCTTTATATCCACCTAACTCTGTATAGCTAGCCTCAATAATCTCCGTTTTCCAGCCCTGTACCTCAGCGTAACGGCTATACATACGGTATAAGTCACCAGCAAATAAAGCTGCCTCGTCTCCACCAGCAGCTCCACGAACCTCAACGATAACGTTCTTATCATCATTAGGGTCTTTTGGAACAAGTAAAATTTTCAGACGCTCTGATAATGTTTTATCTTGTGATTCTAACTCAGAAACTTCTTCTTTTACCATTTCACGCATTTCTGCGTCTAACTTATCTTCTAACATTGCTTTCGCATCTTTTAATTGCTCACGAACATCCTTATACTCACGATACACCTCTACCGTTTCCTGTATATCAGACTGTTCCTTTGAATATTCACGAAGCTTATTCGAATCACTAATAATCGCTGGATCACTTAACAATTCATTTAACTTCTCATAACGATTTTCTACAGCTTGCAAACGATCTAACACATCATTCACCTCTACATCCTAGTATCTAATACAAATAGTATATGGTACTTACTCAAAAAAACGCAAATTATATTTAAAAGTGGCGGTGGCTCTTTCAGCTCTGACCAGCTAAGGTTCTTTCGACCTAAAGGTGCTTTTTACCTTTTGGGCGAAAGGTTCTTAGATGCGAAGAGCTAGCCACCAGAACTAGATATATTTAAAAGCACAAGCGGCTCTTTCAGAATCGCAGGCCACTTTCAACTCTCGACCTTGAAGCGCTTTTTGCTTCAAGCGAGAGAGTGAAATCGCCGGAGATTCTAGCCGCTGGAGCTAGATAATATATTTAAAAGTGGCGGTGGCTCTTTCAGCTCTGACCAGCTAAGGTTCTTTCGACCTAAAGGTGCTTTTTACCTTTTGGGCGGAAGGTTCTTAGATGCGAAGAGCTAGCCACCAGAACTAGATATATTTAAAAGCGTAAGCGGCTCACACCGCTCATTCTCTCTATTTTGAAAAAAACCCGCCTTGCGCAGCGAGTTTTACTTATCTTTGTTTGCAGGTACTGCATGACAATGACGACAACGCGGTTCATACGATTCTGAAGCTCCAACTAAAATAATTGGATCATCAAATGCCGCTGGTTCTCCATCAATTAATCGTTGTGTACGACTTGCTGGAGATCCACATACAGAACATACTGCTTGTAGTTTTGTCACATGTTCAGCAATCGCCATCAGCTGAGGAACTTGTCCAAATGGTAGACCACGGAAATCTTGGTCTAAACCAGCTACAATGACACGATAGCCACGATTTGCCAATACTTGCACCACTTCCACAATGTCCCCATCAAAAAATTGCACCTCATCGATTGCAATAACATCCAGCTCTTCTGTAATATGTTCAAATATATCCTTTGAAGCTGAAACAGGAACTGCTTTTACCTTTAATCCGTTATGTGATACTACATCTTCTTCACTATATCGATTATCAATACATGGTTTAAATACAATTGCATGTTGTTTTGCAAATTGCGTACGGCGCACACGGCGGATTAGCTCTTCTGACTTGCCAGAAAACATACTACCGCAAATCACTTCAATCCAGCCATTTTGATTTATTAAGTACATGAAGCTCTCCTTTCATCTACTTTTCAGTTAAAAGTAGGGTAAAGGTATAATATTTTCGCAAAAAAAACAGACAAGCGAATACATACACTTGCCTGTTTTATGTTTTTATTACTTAAGACCGTATTTCTTATTGAAGCGGTCAACGCGTCCGTCTGCAGTAGCAAACTTCTGACGTCCAGTGTAGAATGGGTGAGAATCAGAACTGATCTCAACTTTTAGTAATGGATAAGTGTTACCATCTTCCCACTCAACAGTTTCGTTAGATCCTTTAGTAGATCCGCTTAAGAATTTGAAGCCTGTGTTTGTGTCCATGAATACAACTTTCTTGTAATCTGGGTGAATTCCTGCTTTCATTCTTTTCATCTCCTTCCGCCCTGAATCATTTTCGAAACAGAGTTTTTCATCTTCAGCTGCATACACAACTATATTGATGAAACACATATGATGAAATTATAACAAGGCTAACTTCATTTTGCAACTACCTGTTTTTGTCTTTTTAATTTTAAAAGCGCAAGCGGCTCGTTCAGAATGGGAGGGGGATGGAGCTTCTGACGTAGAGGCGCTTTTTGCCTCGTAGGAAGACGCGAAGCCACCGACCATTCTAGCCGCTGGAGCTGGATATTAAATTTAAAGTGGAGGTGGCTCGCTCAGCTCTGACCAGCTAAGGTTCTTTCGCCCTAAAGGTGCTTTTTACCTTTCGGGCGGAAGGTTCTTAGATGCGAAGAGCTAGCCACCGGAACTGGATATTATCTTAAAGTGGAGACGGCTCGTTCAGAATCGCAGGGCACTTTCAACTCTCGACCTTGAAGCGCTTTTTGCTTCGAGCGAGAGAGTGAAATGACCGGAGATTCTAACCGCTGGAGCTGGATATTAACTTAAAAGTGGAGGTGGCTCGCTCAGCTCTGACCAGCTAAGGTTCTCTCACTTATCTCTCTCTTTAATATCACCTAAACAGCATAAAAAACTCGCTTACTATAAAATAAGCGAGTCCTGATTTTTTCCCTTTACTTAGTTGTTACATACCTTTTTGAGTCTGCAACAATGTTTTGTAAAAACTCTTCATTTGTCTTCGTTTGACGAAGCTTACGTAAGAAACTTTCAACGAAGTCTGGTGTATCACGCATTGTTTTACGAATGCCCCATAACTTGTCTAAATGTTCTTTTGGAATTAATAGATCTTCTTTACGTGTACCAGAACGACGAATATCGATCGCCGGGAAGATACGACGTTCAGCTAATGAACGATCTAAGTGAAGTTCCATATTTCCAGTTCCTTTAAATTCCTCGTAAATAACATCGTCCATACGTGATCCTGTATCAACAAGGGCTGTTGCTAAAATTGTTAAGCTACCGCCTTCTTCAATATTACGCGCAGCTCCAAAGAAACGCTTCGGTCTATGGAAGGCAGCTGGATCGATACCACCTGATAATGTTCTACCACTTGGTGGAATAACGAGGTTGTAAGCTCGAGCTAAACGGGTAATACTATCCATTAAAATGATAACATCTTTCTTGTGCTCTACAAGACGCATCGCACGTTCTAACACAAGCTCAGCTACTTTAATATGATTTTCTGGCACTTCATCAAAAGTAGAACTTACAACATCTCCTTTAACAGAACGTTCAATGTCTGTTACTTCCTCTGGACGCTCATCAATTAAAAGTACAATTAATTCTGCTTCCGGATGATTTGTTGTAACACTATGCGCGATTTCTTTTAATAGACTTGTTTTACCAGCCTTTGGAGGCGCAACAATTAAACCACGTTGTCCAAATCCAACTGGTGCGATTAAATCCATGATGCGTGTCGGTAACTTTTTAGGTTCCGTTTCCAATTTCATTTGGCGATCTGGGTATAATGGTGTTAATGCAGGGAAATGCACACGCTCTTTTGCTGAATCTGGATCATCTCCGTTTACAGCTTCAACTTGTAATAACCCAAAATAGCGTTCATTTTCTTTCGGAGGTCGTACTTTACCAGAAACCTTATCTCCATTACGTAAATCGAAACGACGAATTTGCGAAGCTGAGATATAAATATCTTCTGAGCTTGGAGAATAGTTGATAGGACGTAGGAATCCAAATCCTTCTGATTGAATAATTTCTAATACGCCTTCCATGAAAAAGAAACCTTCTTTTTCTGCTCGAGCTTTCAAAATAGAAAAAATTAACTCTTTTTTCGTTAATTTGCTATAATACGAAATCTTAAATTCTTTCGCAAGCTCGTATAACTCTTTTAATTTCATGTTTTCTAATGCTGCAATTGACAAATTCATTCAGACACCACACTTTAACGTTATTCTCTTTTTTCATGGGTAAAGGGAAAAAATACGGAAGGCAAATAATTAATAATGAAAGGCAATAAGTTCAAGTAGGGTAATATTCACTATTGTAACCCTTTTATCTAGTTTTAATCAATACGTTGGAACACAAATACAAGAAGCGAAGACAAGAAAATTTGTCTTCGCTTCTTATTTAATTTAGTTCCAGCTCCGATAGTTAGAAAAGTCGACCATTTTAACCTTTCTGATCGAGCCGCTTCCACCTTTTATTTAATCCAGCTTCAGCAGCTAGAATGGTCGGTGGCTTCACTTCTTCCTACGAGGCAAAAAGCGCCTCTACGTCAGAAGCTCCATCCCCCTCCCATTCTGAACGAGCTGCTTACGCTTTTTACTTAAATCCAGTTCCAGCGGCTAGAATCTCCGGTCATTTCACTCTCTCACTCGAAGCAAAGAGCGCTTCAAGGTCGAGAGTTCCAATGTCCTGCGATTCTGAGCGAGCCGCTTCCACCTTTTACTTAATAACCAAGTTCGGTTTTTTATTTAAGCTATGACGACCATCTACGAAGCGAACTGTGCCTGATTTTGCGCGCATAACAAGGGATTGCGTTGTTCCTACGCTACCTTTAAATTGAACACCGCGTAATAGTTCTCCATCTGTTACGCCTGTTGCTGCAAAGATTGCATCGTCACCTTTTACTAAGTCCTCCATACGAAGGATACGATTAATGTCTTCTATACCCATTTTTTTACAACGCGCTAATTCAGCTTCGTTTTGTGGCAATAGTTTTCCGTGAATTTCTCCACCTAAACATTTTAAAGCAACTGCTGCTAATACACCTTCAGGTGCTCCACCAGATCCAAATAAAATATCTACACCTGTACGATCAAACGCTGTATTAATCGCTCCAGCTACATCTCCATCATTAATCAATTTAATGCGCGCACCAGCTTTACGAATTTCTTCGATAATTTCTTGATGACGTGGACGATTTAAAACTGTCGCTACAACATCTTCAATATCTTTATTTTTCGCTTTCGCAACTGCACGTAAGTTATCAATAATAGGCGCATCAATGTCTACCGCCCCAACTGCTTCTGGGCCAACCGCGATTTTATCCATGTACATGTCAGGGGCATGTAACAAATTACCGTGGTCTGCAATTGCAATAACAGCAAGAGCATTCCAGCCACCAGCTGCTACGATGTTTGTCCCTTCTAAAGGATCAACCGCAACGTCTACACGTGGTCCATATCCTGTACCTAATTTCTCTCCGATATATAGCATTGGTGCTTCATCCATCTCACCTTCACCAATTACAACTGTACCTTTCATCGGAATTGTATCAAATACATCACGCATAGCTGATGTTGCTGCACCGTCTGCCTCATCCTTTTTCCCGCGCCCCATCCAACGCGCTGATGATAAAGCTGCAGCCTCTGTTACACGTACTAACTCCATAGATAAACTTCTCTCCACGATAATCCCTCTCCTTTAAGTCTTTATATTTCTGCCGTATTTTGTGAACCGTGTTTTTCTATAAAGTGTACTTCCGCAAGTAGTGATGCTTCACTTCCCCCTTGCGGAAGTATCACTTATGCGTTCTTCATTTCTTCAATTTCTTGCTTTGTCATTTGTTCTCGCCAAATGTTTGCTCCAAGCCCTTTAAGCTTGTCCACTATATTCTCATAACCTCGATCAATATGCTCAAGTCCTGTTACTTCTGTAATTCCATCTGCCATTAATCCTGCAATAACAAGTGCCGCTCCTGCTCGTAAATCACTCGCCTTCACTTTTGCACCTTGCAATAATACAGGACCAGTTACAATTGCCGAACGACCCTCTACTTTAATTTGAGCATTCATACGACGTAATTCATCAATGTGTTTGAAACGGGCACCGTAAATTGTATCTGTTACAACTCCCGTCCCGTGCGCCTTTGTTAAAAGCGTCGTAAACGGCTGTTGTAAATCCGTTGGAAAACCTGGATATACAAGCGTTTTGATATCAACTACTTTTAACTTTCTATTACCGTTCACCGTAATTTGATCATCGTTCGTTTCAACTTGAACACCAGCTTCTCTTAGCTTTGCAGTAACTGATTCTAAATGCTGAGGAATAACGTTATCAACCGTTACTTCTCCTCCTGATGCAGCTCCTAGAATCATATACGTACCAGCTTCAATACGATCTGGGATGATAGTATGGTGACAACCATGTAAAGAGTCAACACCATCTATTCGGATTACATCAGTACCAGCACCTTTAATACGTGCTCCCATGCTTGTTAACAATGTAGCTACATCAATGATCTCAGGCTCTTTCGCTGCATTTTCAATAACAGTTCTACCTTTTGCTCGTACAGCTGCTAGCATAATATTAATTGTAGCTCCTACACTAACAACATCTAAATAAATACGTGCCCCGCGTAGCTCATCTGCTCTTAAATAGATGGCACCTTGTTCATTCGTAACATGTGCACCTAGCGCTTCAAACCCTTTAATATGCTGATCAATCGGCCTCGGGCCTAAATGACATCCACCCGGAAGCCCAATAACAGCTTTTTTAAAACGGCCAAGCATTGCACCCATTAAATAATAAGAAGCGCGCAATTTTTTCACTTTTCCATTTGGCAAAGGCATTGCAACCATGTTAGAAGGATCGACTACCATTTCTTCCTCCTGTCCATAAGTTACTTTCCCTCCAATTTCCTCTAGTAAGTCTCCTAACATTTTCACGTCCGAAATATTAGGGACACCACCAATAGTTACTGGAGTATCTGCTAAAATTGTCGCTGGAATTAATGCAACGGCACTGTTCTTTGCACCACTTACTCGAATTGTTCCATTTAAAGCTCTTCCGCCTTCAATTAGCAATTTTTCCATATTGAGCTCCCTTCTTGTGAATGTATTTACTTTCTATCTTTTTATAGAAAGCTCCCCTTAAGAATCTCAATTACTCTTTCCATCCCAAAACTCAATAAATAGGAAACCATTATCTTCATTTCTCCTGTAGCACGAATAGATAAAGATCAACTATTCATCGAATTCACTTTATCAATTTAGATACGTTATCACATTTATTAATAGGACTATGCACATTATTTTCTATTTAAAAACCAAAAATGATAAAATCTTTAGACTTGTTCACGCTTTCATTATACAACGAAAGGAAACCGTCTAAAAGACTAGACGGTTTCCAAAACGGAATTTTATTCTTACGCTTTACCGTTAGAACCGAATTCGCGAATTTTACCAATAACAGTTGCTTTGATAGCGTCGCGGCCAGGTCCGATAAATTTACGAGGATCGTAAACTTCTTGGTCTTTGTTTAATACTTCACGAACAGCTTTTGTAAACTCGATTTGGTTCTCAGTGTTTACGTTGATTTTTGAAGTACCTAAAGAGATAGCTTTTTCGATATCAGCAGTTGGGATACCAGTACCACCATGTAATACTAAAGGTACGCCAGTGAAGTCACGAACTTGTTCCATTTCAGCGAATCCTAAGTTAGGCTCACCTTTGTAAGGACCGTGTACAGAACCTAAAGCTGGAGCTAGGCAATCGATACCTGTTGCTTCAACAAGGTGCTTACACTCTGCTGGGTCAGCGTAAATTACGCCTTCAGCGATTACGTCGTCTTCTTGTCCGCCAACTGTTCCAAGCTCAGCTTCAACAGATACGTTACGAGCGTGTGCGTATTCTACTACTTGTTTAGTAGTTTCAACGTTTTCTTCGAATGGGTGGTGAGAAGCGTCGATCATTACAGATGTGAAACCTGCATCGATTGCTTCTTTACATTTTTCGAAGCTTGAACCATGATCAAGGTGAATCGCTACAGGAACAGTGATGTTCATTTCTTCGATTAAAGCTTTAACCATAGCTACAACTGTTTTGAAACCAGTCATATGACGAGCTGCACCCTCAGATACACCTAGGATTACAGGAGATTTTTCTTCTTCCGCAGCAGCTAAGATAGCTTGAGTCCACTCTAAGTTGTTCATGTTGAATTGACCAACTGCGTATTTTCCTTCTAGTGCTTTGTTTAGCATTTCTTTCATAGAAACTAAAGGCATGGTGAATCCTCCTAAAAAACGTTTTTTGTATCCGATAAGTTCTTATCGCTGGTAGTATGACCAGAATAAGGTAAAATATGTATATCTACATACCGGACTTTTTTCTACACTCAATAGGATAACAACTTGTACTCAAAAACTCAACCGTATTCACCTGCACAATAGTCCATGTAAACGCTTTTTTCCATATTTTTTATAAAAAATTCATTTTTACGCCTCTACAGCGAGCTCATTTCTCACAGCTTGACGAATTTCATCAATATCAAATGGTTTAGCAAAATGCATTAAAGCACCTAAATCTTTTGCTTCTTGGATCATATCAAGCTCTCCATAAGCAGTCATTAAAATTACTTTAATACTCTCATCAATTTCTTTTACATGCTTTAAAATCTCTATACCATCCATGCCTGGAATTTTCATATCTAACACTACTAAATCTGGATTATCTTTTTTCACGATATCTAAAGCTTGAAATCCATTTGCTGCTTGGAATGTCTGATAACCTTCTTTTTGGAACACTTCATGTAATAGCACACGAATCCCATATTGATCATCAACGATTAAAATTTTACCTTCCATAATTCCCAACCTTTCTGTGTAAGTACAAGATTTAAAGCTTCTTATATCTTAACGATTTATTTTCGCTATTCTTTGGCAAATTCCTTCCTATTCTTTCTTATTTTACCGTTTCCTATTTTGTTATGCTACCCTACGATTTCACCTTTCTAAAAAAATAAACTATAATGAAAGCCGGCAAACACGTACGAAGGGAGTAACATTATGTTAAAAATTTTTTCAACTCAATTAAGTGGTTATTTCTCCAGAGTTTCTCAAAAAGAGGAAATGAATATAGAAGATAGCGCCCGTCTACTTGCTCAAGCATTAATTGGCGAAGGTTTCATTTATTTACATGGTACAAATGAAATGGAGGGTGTCGTTGCTGAAGCACTATTCGGTGCTGAACCAATGAAGCAAGCAAAACGATTATTTGAAAATGGTAAAGAAGCAGAAGTAACCTCTGCGGATCGTGTACTTCTTATTAGCCGTTTTTCAACAGATGAAGCGGTTGTAGAAATTGCAAAAAAACTACAAGAAGAGGGACACTCTATTGTCGGCATTTCTGCTCTTCAAGAAGGTACGGAATCACTCGAACGATATACAGACGTACATATTGATACAAAACTGTTAAAAGGTCTTATTCCAGACGATGAAGGTAATCGCTACGGATTCCCAAGTTTAATAGTAGCTTTATTTGCTTATCACGGAATCAAATTTACAATCGATGAAATGTTAAATGAATATTAAAAAAAGCGCCTTATTTCAGGCGCTTTTTTTATTACTTGCTCTCTTTATTCGTAATAGAAGCTCTTACGAAGTCATGGAACAATGGTTGTGGACGGTTTGGACGAGAAACAAGTTCTGGGTGGAACTGTGCTGCCACGAACCAAGGGTGGTCTTTTAATTCAATGATTTCAACTAGACGGCCGTCTGGGCTTGTACCAGAGAATACAAATCCTTCTTTTTCCATATCCGGACGGAACTGGTTGTTGAACTCATAACGATGACGATGACGCTCATATACAACCGGCTCATTATAAGCATTGTAAGCATTTGTTTCTTCAGCAAGCTTACATGGGTATAGACCAAGACGAAGTGTACCACCTAGGTCCTCTACATCTTTTTGTTCTGGTAATAAGTCGATGATTGCATATGGTGTGTCAGGGTTGATTTCAGAAGAGTTAGCACCTTCTAAACCTAATACATTACGTGCGAATTCGATTGATGCAAGTTGCATACCTAAGCAAATTCCTAAGAATGGAACTTTGTTTTCACGAGCATATTGAATCGCAACGATTTTACCTTCTACACCACGATCGCCGAAGCCACCTGGTACAAGGATACCATCTGTATCGCCAACTAATTCTTTTACGTTTTCTGCTGTTACGTGCTCAGCATTTACCCATTTTACTTCTACATCTGTGTCGAATGAGTAACCAGCATGACGAAGTGCTTCTACAACAGAAATATAAGCATCTTGAAGTTCTACATATTTACCAACAAGAGCGATTTTTGTTTTCTTAGAAAGATTACGCACTTTGTTAACTAGCGCAGTCCACTCTGTCATATCTGCAGCTGGATTGTCTAATTTTAAGTGATCACAAACGATTTGGTCCATGTTTTGTTCTTGAAGAGATAATGGAACCGCATATAAAGTATCTGCATCGCGAGCTTCGATAACTGCTTTTGTATCGATGTCACAGAATAATGCAAGCTTGTCTTTCATATCTTGAGAAACAGGCATTTCTGTACGAACAACGATAATGTTTGGTTGAATACCTAAGCTACGAAGTTCTTTAACACTATGTTGTGTTGGTTTTGTCTTCATTTCACCCGCTGCTTTTAAGTACGGGATTAACGTACAGTGAATGTACATTACATTGTCACGACCGATGTCGCTCTTAATTTGACGGATTGCTTCTAAGAATGGTAGAGACTCGATGTCACCAACAGTTCCACCGATTTCTGTAATAACAACATCCGCATTTGTTTCACGACCAGAACGATATACGCGTTCTTTAATTTCGTTAGTAATATGAGGAATAACTTGAACTGTTCCTCCTAAATATTCACCGCGACGCTCTTTTTGAAGAACTGAAGAGTAAATTTTACCTGTTGTTACGTTGCTGTATTTGTTTAAGTTAATGTCGATGAAACGCTCATAGTGACCAAGGTCTAAGTCAGTTTCAGCGCCATCATCTGTTACGAATACCTCACCGTGTTGGTATGGGCTCATAGTCCCTGGGTCTACGTTAATGTATGGATCAAACTTTTGAATCGTTACGTTTAAACCACGATTTTTTAAAAGTCTTCCAAGAGATGCTGCTGTAATACCTTTTCCTAAAGACGATACTACACCGCCTGTTACAAAAATATACTTAGTCATGAAAAAGCTCCCTTCTACTCTGTTGTTATATAATCACCGTTGCAAAGCGCAACGTATGTAGATAACACTGTATCCATCTTATTGTTAGACTCTTTTTATTTTCTAAACAAAAAACAAAAAAGAAAATTGCTCCCCTCATCACAAAAAGTAATAAGTAGGGAGCAATTTTCTTTTATATTTACACTTTAAAAGTATTATCGTCCTTTTTTAAAGAGCCCAAAAATGATTCTACATGGACGATAATGAAAAGTCAAGAACTACAGTTCTTCCTCTTCTTCTTCTTCAGTTTCATCATACTCAAGTTCTTCTTCGGCGAAGTCGTCATCATCTTCATCTAAATCATCAAGATCATCGTCATCTCCGTCTTCATCTTCAAGAACCTTGTCCAAATCTTCTACATCATCATCTTCATCTTCAGTTATGTCTGCATCGTCGAAGTCTTCATCTTCTTCAATGTAGTCGTCAAAACCGTCTTCTTCAACTTTACGTTTCTTCTTCGGTTTTGGTTGAGGCAAGATTTCTTCATCAATTTGCTCATATGGGTACCAGCTGCGTAGCCCCCAACGATTTTCTCCTAAATTAATGAAACGTCCATCGATGTTTAAGTCTGTATAAAATTGTGCGATTTTCGCATTAACTTGCTCTTGAGATAGTCCCAGCACTTGAGCGATTTCTTGAACCAACTCGTTGAATGTCGTTGCTTGTTTTTTATCCCCTAAAACGCTATGTACAACTTCAATCATTGAACATTCTTTTAGCTCTTCTGGTGAATATTGCTTAAAATCCACTTATGCGGCACTTCCTTTCATCAAATATAACCTTATATATAACGGCCTGCTTAAAAAAATCCATACTATTCATTATAAACAAAAGTCGCACAAATATGCTACAAAAAAAACGGGAAACTTTTATAGGGTAGTAAAATTATAATTTGTCTGTTCCTTATTTCGGAAGCATATGGGCCCCTTGCAATACATACCTAATTTGCATTTCTGTATATTCTTCGAGCGTATACAGTTTTTGCAGCGCCCAGCGTCTAAATCCCCACATCTGTCCTTGTATAAAAATATTATGCGCAAGAAGCTGTATTTCTTTTTTATTTAATGTAAATGTTCCATTTTCCGTACACTGTTCTAAAATATTCTCGAACATTCCTACCATTTGAAACTCCTTTTCTAATACATATGGGAGTGATTCTTTCGGTAAAAAGCGTACCTCTTGATACATTATTAATACTTCTTCCTGCAATTCGTCCATCACTTTAAAATAATTCGTTATCGCTATCTTTAAACTTTCTACACTTCCTTTTTCTGTACAAACTACTTCCTCTAATCTTTCTTTTACATGTTCATAAATACTATCACAAACTAAATACAAAACATCGTCTTTTGTACGAATGTATTCATAAAGCGTTCCAATACTAAATCCAGCCGCTTTTGCAATTTCTCTCGTTGTTGTACGCGGAAATCCTTTTTGTTTAAACAGTTGCACCGCACCTTTAATCATTTGTTCACGTCTTAACGCGACTAATTTTTCATCTTTCACCGATGCATGTACATTATGTTTAACCATTCCCTTCACCTCTCTCTATTATTTTTTGGAAGGAAAAAGCGTAGGAAAATACCTACGCTTTCGTTCCTACTTCGTTAACATACGAGAAATTACAAGCCTCTGAATCTCTTGTGTTCCTTCATATATTTGTGTAATCTTTGCATCTCGCATATAACGCTCTACTGGATAATCTTTCGTATAACCGTAACCACCAAATACTTGCACCGCTTCAGTCGTCACCTTCATAGCTGCATCGCCTGCAAATACTTTTGACATCGCTGATTCTTTTCCATACGGAAGCCCTTCTGATTCAAGCCAAGCCGCTTGATATGTTAAAAGGCGTGCTGCTTCTACATCTGTTGCCATATCCGCAAGTTTAAAGCCAATCCCTTGCTGCGCCGCAATTGGTTTTCCAAACTGATGGCGCTCCCTTGCATATTCTACAGAAGCATCTAAAGCCCCTTGTGCAATACCAACAGCTTGCGCCGCAATACCGTTACGACCTCCATCTAATGTTTGCATCGCAACTTTAAACCCTTGCCCCTCTCCTCCAAGTAGATTCTCTACAGGAATACGGCAATCTTCAAACATAATTTCAGTCGTTGGTGAAGAGCGAATCCCTAGCTTGCTCTCCTTCTTCCCAACTGAAAATCCCGGTGTATCACTTTCTACAATAAATGCACTCGTACCGCGCTGCTTCGATTCAGGATCAGTTAGTGCAAAAACAACATAAATATCAGCAATACCACCATTAGTGATAAATATTTTTGATCCATTTAATACATAATGGTCTCCATCTCTTTTAGCAATCGTCTTCATTCCACCAGCATCCGATCCAGATCCTGGTTCCGTTAAGCCGTATGCACCAATTTTCTTCCCTTCAGCCATCGGTCGTAAAAACTTTTGCTTTTGCTCTTCCGTCCCAAATTTAAAAATTGGCCATCCCGCAAGTGAAGTATGCGCGGACAGTGTTACACCTGTTGAAGCACAAACGCGAGATAATTCTTCAATAGCGATTACGTATGCTAAGTAATCGCTTCCAATTCCGCCGTACTCTTCAGGCCATGGAATACCAGTTAAACCAAGCTCTGCCATTTGATCAAATAACTCTCGATCAAATCGCTCTTCTTCATCACGCTCAGCTGCTGTTGGTGCCACTTCATTTTTAGCAAAATCTCGAACCATTTTTCTTATCATTTCATGTTCTTCTGATAGTTTAAAATGCATCTCCGTCTCCCCCTCGCCCTTTTATAAAGCACGGCTAATAACAAGTTTCTGTATTTCACTTGTTCCTTCATATATTTGCGTGATTTTCGCATCACGGAAAAATCGTTCTACTGGATAGTCTTTCGTATAACCGTAACCACCAAATACTTGCACCGCCTCAATCGCGACTTCAACCGCTGTCTTAGAAGCAAATAATTTCGCAATAGATGCTTCTTTACCGCATGGTAATCCTTGTGCCCTAAGAGATGCCGCTCTATATACGAGTAACCTTGCTGCCTCGACACTTGTTGCCATATCTGCAAGCTTGAAGCCAATCCCTTGCTGCGCCGCAATTGGCTTCCCGAATTGCTCTCTTTCTTTTGCATAATCAATTGCACAGCCAAGCGCCGCTTCAGCAATTCCTAAAGCCTGCGCACCGATTCCAATTCGCCCAACATCTAAATTCGCCATCGCCACTTTGAATCCTTGTCCTTCTTCCCCAAGTAAATTCTCAGCTGGCACTTTCATATCTTCAAAAGTAAGTTTTACTGTACGAGAACCGAGAAGTCCCATCTTATGTTCATCTTTTCCAATGATTAAACCCGGTGTATCTTTCTCTACTATAAATGCAGAAATGCCACTTTTTCCTGCCTCTGGATTTGTAGAAGCGAATACAATGTATGTACTCGCTTCACCACCATTTGTAATAAACACTTTCGATCCATTAATAATATAATGATCACCTTTTTTCACAGCTCTTGATTTCAAACTCCCTGCATCTGATCCTGCATTTGGCTCTGTTAAAGCAAATGCACCTAAATATTCCCCGGTTGCAAGTTTAGAAACATATTTTTTCTTCTGTTCTTCTGTTCCAAAATATAAAATCGGATTCATTCCAACTGACGTATGTACAGCTAAAATTACACCAACTGTTGCACTTACCTTTGAGATTTCCTCAATTGCTAGAATGTAAGAAATAAAGTCCATTTCTGCCCCACCGTATTTTGCAGGCGCTGGAATACCCATTAATCCAAGCTCACCCATCTTTTGCAAAATCTCTTTCGGGAACACCCCTTGTTCCATACTAGGAACAAAGGGAGCTATTTCCTTCTGTGCAAAATCCCGAACCATTTTCCTCATCATTTGCTGCTCTTCATTAAAACGAAAGTTCATATATTCCGCCTCCATTTGCTATATATCCTTTAAATAATTTGGTAAGACCACTATGTTGTAACAAAGGGGGCATTTATTCGTAAACGTAGAATCCACGACCTGTTTTACGCCCTAACCATCCTGCATTCACATACTTACGTAATAATGGACATGGGCGATATTTACTATCTCCTAATCCTTCATGCAACACTTCCATAATGTATAAACACGTATCTAAACCGATAAAATCAGCGAGTGTCAAAGGCCCCATCGGATGGTTCATACCAAGCTTCATGACTTCATCAATTGCTTCTTTCGTCGCTACACCTTCATATAACGTATAAATTGCTTCGTTAATCATCGGTAGTAAAATGCGGTTTGATACAAAACCTGGGAAATCATTCACTTCAACTGGTACTTTCCCAATTTTTTTCGTAATATCTTCAATTGCTTCATATACCGCATCATCGGTAGCCAAACCACGAATAATCTCAACAAGCTTCATAACTGGGACTGGATTCATAAAGTGCATACCGATTACTTTTTCCGGACGCTTCGTTACCGCTGCAATTTCTGTAATTGGCAGAGATGACGTATTCGTCGCTAAAATTGCGTGTTCTGGAGCAATTTCATCTAGATTCGCAAAGATTTTCTTTTTAATATCCATTTTCTCAACAGCTGCTTCAATAATAAGATCCGCTTCTTTCACACAATCTAAATCAAGCGTTACTGTAAGACGATTTAATGTCGCTTCCTTCTCTTCTTCCTTCATGCGTCCTTTTTCTACTTGGCGCGCTAAGTTTTTCGTAATGATAGCCATTCCTCTATCTAATTGCTCTTGCTTTAAATCTTGTACCTTCACGTCATATCCTGCCATTGCACATACTTGTGCAATTCCTGATCCCATTTGCCCTGCACCAATTACAACAATGTTTTGTACACCCATTTTTTCTTCCCCCTTAATTGTTAATAAATTTTATACCCTCGAACTTTAATTAGTGAACTTCAATCATCACTGCGTCCCCTTGACCGCCACCGCTACAAATCGAAGCAATTCCAATTCCGCCGCCGCGCTGCTTAAGTGCATGGATTAGTGTAACGATAATGCGCGCTCCGCTTGCTCCAATTGGATGTCCCATCGCTACCGCGCCGCCATTTACATTCAATTTTTCCGGATCAATTCCTGCGATTTCTGTACTTGCAATTGCTACCGCTGCAAATGCTTCATTAATCTCGAATAAATCGATGTCTTCAATTTTCTTGCCTGTTTTTTCAAGCAATGCGTTAATTGCATAACCTGGCGTTCTTGGGAAATCTTTAGATTCCACTGCAATTGCTGTATGTGCCAAAATTGTCGCTAATGGCTTTCTTCCTTCTTGCTTCGCTCTGTCTTCGCTCATTAATACAAGTGCGGCACCACCATCATTTAGTCCCGGCGCATTACCAGCTGTCACCGTCGCTGTCTTATCAAATACAGGTTTTAACTTTGCTAACTTTTCAATCGTTGTATCTTCACGTGGCGCCTCATCCTTTGCAACGACAATAGGATCGCCTTTTCTTTGCGGAATCGTTACTGGCACGATTTCCTCTTCAAAACGCCCTTCTTTATGCGCTGAAACCGCACGCTGATGGCTACGATATGCCCATTCATCTTGCGCTTCGCGAGAAATTCCATCTTCCTTCGCAACTTCTCCGCCATAAACGCCCATGTGTGTACCTGAAAATGCGCATGTTAAACCGTCAGCAATGTTTAAATCAACAACTTCGTTGTTACCCATTCTGTATCCCCATCTTGCTCCGCGTAAAATGTAAGGACTGTTACTCATCGACTCCATACCGCCGGCTACAATCAGTGATTGATCGCCAGTACGAATAATCTGATCCGCTAACGTAACCGCACGAAGTCCTGATGCACAAACTTTATTCACTGTTTCCGTCTGCACTTCCCAAGGGATTCCAGCAGCCCTCGCAGCTTGGCGCGATGGAATTTGCCCCTGTCCACCTTGAATAACCGTTCCAAATATAACTTCTTCAACATCACTAGCCGCAACATTTGCTCTTTCAAGCGCTGCTTTAATTGCAATTCCTCCAAGTTCCGTCGCTTTTACATCTTTTAAAGATCCTCCAAATTTTCCAACTGGTGTTCTTGCAGCACTTAAAATAACTGTTTTACTCATGTTTCTTTCCCCCATTTCATTTTTTAACACTGAGCGCTCGCTCGGTATCCCTACGTTGAGAAGAGGTGCAATCATTGCACCTCTTTCTAAAGTTGTATACATTCTTACAAATTACATCGCTTCTTTTTTCTGTCCGATAACAGATCGTTCTAAAATCTCTGTCACATCAAGAGTTTGAACTTTCTCTTCTACCTCTTTCGCTTTCGTTCCATCACTGATCATCGTTAAGCAATATGGACAACCTGTACCGATAATGGATGGCTGTACAGCTAATGCTTGTTCTGTACGAGCAACGTTAATACGTGAACCTGTTGTTTCTTCCATCCACATTAAGCCACCACCTGCACCACAGCACATTCCCGTTTCACGGTTACGTGCCATTTCTACAAGATTCACCCCAGGAATCGCTTTCAAAATGTCACGTGGCGCTTCATACACTTCGTTGTATCTTCCTAAATAACAGGAATCATGGTACGTAACTGTTTCTTCAATAGCGTGAACAGGCTTTAAGCGCCCTTCTTTCACCCACTGAGCTAACAATTCTGTATGATGATAGACTTCTGCTTGCAAGCCAAAGTCCGGATACTCATTTTTAAATGTGTTATAAGCATGAGGATCAATCGTAACGATTTTCTTCACTCCTGCCTTTTCAAATTCTTCGATATTCTTTGTCGCCATCTCTTGGAATACAAATTCATTTCCAAGGCGGCGTGGTGTATCTCCAGAATTCTTTTCTTTATTACCGAGAATTGCGAATGAAATGCCTGCTTCGTTCATTAACTTCGCAAACGATATCGCAATCTTCTGACTACGATTGTCGTATGATCCCATTGAACCAACCCAGAATAAATACTCGAATTCCTCCCCAGCTTTTGATTTTTCTTTTACAGTTGGAACTGTTACTTCGTCATCACCTTGGCGCCATGTTTCACGCTCTTTACGGTTCAGCCCCCACGGATTTCCTTGACGCTCGATATTTGTCATCGCGCGTTGTGCTTCCGCGTCCATTTTCCCTTCAGTCAAAACGAGATATCGACGTAAGTCAATAATTTTGTCAACATGCTCATTCATAACTGGGCATTGATCTTCACAGTTACGACACGTTGTACATGCCCAAATCTCTTCTTCTGTAATAACATCTCCGATTAAACTCGGATCGTAAGCGAGCGTTGTAGACGCTGATTCTTGTTGCCCTTTTCCAGCTGCCATCATCGCTAACTGATTTCCTTGTGTATTATTGAAGGCAACTACTGGAACCCACGGTGCTTTTGATGTTACCGCAGCTCCTTTATCAGTTAAATGATCGCGAAGTTTTAAAATTAAGTCCATCGGTGATAACATTTTTCCTGTTCCTGTTGCCGGACACATATTTGTACAACGGCCACACTCTACACAAGCGTATAAGTCAATAAGTTGATTTTGTCTAAAGTCTTCAATTTTACCAACACCAAATGTTTCTTGCGTTTCATCTTCAAAATCAATCTTTTCAAGCTTCCCTGGGTTTGAAAGACGACCGAAGAATACATTAGCTGGTCCTGCAATTAAATGCGCATGTTTTGATTGTGGAACATACACTAAAAACGTTAACAAAATTAGTAAATGCACCCACCAAGAAAAATAGAACACTGAAATGGCTACGGTTTCATTTATCCCGCTAAAAACGTAAGCGATTGCAGAAGCAATTGGTTCACTCCATGAAAGCTCCTCGCCATGCCATATAAGTCCCATACCGTTACCAAGTAGCACAGAAATCATTAAACCACCGATAAAAATAAGAACAAGACCTGATTTGAAGTTACGTTTTAAACGAACAAGCTTTTCTACATAACGTCTATGAAAAGCCCAAAATACTGCAATTAAAATAACAAGTGTGACAATTTCCTGGAAGAATGTAAATGCAGGGTATAGTGGTCCAAGTGGAAGATGTGATCCTGGTGCGAGTCCTTTCCAAACGAAGTCAATTGCTCCAAATTGGACAAGAATAAATCCGTAAAAGAACATAACGTGAATGATGCCGCTTTTCTTATCTTTCAGCAGCTTTTTCTGACCGAAAACATTGACCTTAAGGAGATCCCAACGCTCTTTAAAACGACGGTCAAACTCAATTTTTTTTCCTAATTGTATGTAGGCCATTCTCGTCCGTATAAGATATACAAACAAATATCCTGCATAAGCAATAACAGCAATGGCAGCCAGCCAATTAATAATCAGTAAGCTATTCATTTTTATGCTACCCCTCTCTTTGTAAGCCCTCTTTCTTTTTGAATCTTCAAAAATATATAATTTTCTGAATTATATCCCCTATCCCCATTATATAATGAGTGAGCATTCAGTCAACAGTTTTTTGTTATAGAACAACACATTTTTTCATAAAGCTGTTTATTTCGGTGAAACTATAAAGTGAAACTTTAATCAGTAGGGGCGGTTCTTCCCCCGCTGATTATTAGTTGAACCAATCGGGCTTTTACGGGCAGTTGATTTCCTAACTAGCTTCTGCTTATTCATCAATTTTTGAAATAGGAAGCTTACTGCCCGTTAAAGCGGGGTAAAGTGAAACTTTAACCAGTACAACATCTATCCTCTAAAGAAATTTATAATAACAGCCGTGCTACCCATATCATTTGTAACACACTGAAGGTGAAAAGAATGCGAAGGAGGGAATTCACTGATGCTCTACTTATCTCTTTTGTTAATATCCGTTGCTCTTTGGATTACAATTGACCTTTCATACGGGCGACTTCTTCATTTAAAACGAGTAAGCTCTCGCACTTTCCCTTTACGTCAAAGTGATTTTCGCCTTTATACATACGGGAAAGATTTATATGACGCTTTATTTACTGACATAAAACAAGCACAGCACCACATTCATATTTTATTCTTCATTGTAAAAAACGATAAAATCAGTCGTGAATTTTTAAAATTGTTGATTGATAAGGCTCAGGAAGGAATTGAAGTACGACTTTTACTTGATCGATTTGGCAGCCATTCTTTATCAAACGAAGCTATTCGCTCCCTGCAAAAACATGGTGTATCTTTTTCATTTTGTCATAAGGTAAAATTTCCTCTTCCTTTCTTTTCTGCCAATCAAAGAAATCATAGAAAAATTACAGTGATTGATGGGAAAACCGGCTATATCGGGGGATTTAATATTGGCGAAGAGTATCTAGGGCATAATGAACACTTAGGATTATGGCGAGACTATCATTTACGTCTTACAGGAGAAGGGGTTCAAGATTTACAAAAGCAATTTTTACATGATTGGTTTGATGATACGAAACAGAATTTATTGGATGCTTCTCTTTATTTTCCAAAACAACAACCAGGTACCATCCTGCATCAATTTATTCCGACTGATGGTGCTTATTTACAGCATACTTTTTTACATTTAATTAACGCGGCAAAAAAAGAAATCTGTATCGGTACACCATATTTCATTCCTGGAAAAAAAATTATGAATGCCTTATTAAAAGCAAGAGAAAGAGGGGTTCAAATCACAATTCTTGTTCCAGAAAAAGCTGATCACCCTCTCGTTCGGGAAGCAAAATTCCCGTACTGCCGAAAATTAATACAGGCTGGTTGCAATATTTATGCATTTCAACAAGGTTTTTTTCACGCCAAAATTATTATAGTGGACGATGATATTTGTGATATCGGAACGGCAAACTTTGATATGAGAAGTTTATATATTAATCATGAAATAAACTGCCTGTTATATAATAAACATTTCATTCAAACAGTAAAAAATAAATTCCATGAAGATCTAGAGAATGCATCCGTACTTTCCTATAGCGATGTAAACCCGCCTTCTCTTATCGATAGAGGAAAGGAATGGATTGGAACAATGTTTGCTTTCTTTTTATAGGAAAGACAATGAATAAAAGAGGTGTATCTCATATGATTATACGGTTTGGATATGTCTCACATGCAATGGCACTCTGGGACTGTTCTCCTGCCAAAACAATGACGTTTACAAGCTTTAAGAAACTTAGCAAGCAAGAACGAGAAGACAAACTGTACCATATTATAAGGCAAAATTTAGAGCACACAATACGTATCCTTCATTACAATATAGCACATGAAATCCCACTATATCGCCTATCGTCTTCCATCGTCCCACTTGCAACACATCCCGAATTCGAGTTTGACTATATTGGGGTATTCACACCACTTTGGCATAAAATAGGGGCTTTAATTAAAGAACACAATTTACGAATAAGTTTTCATCCGAATCAATTTACGCTATTTACAAGCGACAAACCACATATTACTACTAACGCTATTACGGATATGACTTATCATTATAAAATATTGGATGCTATAGGCATTGCAGATTCTTCTTACATTAATATTCATGTAGGTGGAGCCTATGGAAATAAAGAAAAGGCAATTGAGCGCTTCCATGAAAACATAAAAAAACTTCCTACACATATAAAAAAACAAATGACTCTTGAAAACGATGATAAAACCTATACAACCGCTGAAACTTTATCAATTTGCCAAAAAGAAAATATCCCATTTGTATTTGATTATCATCATCATATGGCCAATCCTTGCGAAGAACCACTAGAAGAGTTGCTTCCTGCAATTTTTGAAACTTGGTCACATACAAATATCTCTCCTAAAGTTCACATTTCCTCCCCGAGATCGGAAAAAGAATTTAGGGCCCATGCTGAATATATCGATTTAGAGTTTATTAAGCCTTTCTTACACATTGCGAAAAAAAACAATCATAATTTCGATATTATGATTGAAAGTAAACAAAAAGACTTAGCACTATTCCAATTAATAGATGAACTTTCTGCTATAAGAGGAATGAAAAGAATAGGTGGTGCAAAGTTACAGTGGTAAATTGTAACTTTGCACCATTTTTTCAAAAAAGTAATTTTTATAGTAAAAAATATTCTATTTTATATGCTATTATTTAAATTAGCATTTTCTCCCCGAGATTCAACTTTATTGAAACGGAGTCACAATATGATTAATCAAAAAAAGTATATACAATCTGTCATAATATACATATTTATATTTGCTCTTTGGATATTCCTTATACCAAATGAGTCGTATATAAAAGAAATCGGGATTCTTTTCTTATTCTGTTTCGCTGCACTTTTTTCTTGCTATTGCTTATGTAAAGCGATTAGAAAAATGACGCATGGTGATAAATTATTTTGGATTTTATTATTATGTACTTGTCTATGCGGGTTAGCTATGGAGATAACTTTATTTCTTCCTTCACTTTCTATTCATAAGCAAGTTATATTCTCATATAAAGCATTACCTTTTTTTATCATACAATATGTTTTACTCTTTGTTGGATTTGCTATAAAGTTTATAAAAATTTACTCTATTAAGGGTCTTGCTCAATTTTCATTCGATAGCATCTTTATTGTTATTATGAACATTTATTTCACTTTAACTTTTATCTTGGACCTTTCAAACTTCCGTATGTTAACAAAGGAAACTTGGATTTTAATTGGCTATTTCATTGCACAATCATTAGTAATTTACGCCGTTATTAGTCTATATAGAAGAGAACAATATTCTTCGAGTAGAATCGCATTAATTATCGGTTTCACTATTATACTCGTATACGGTTACATTCATCTGTTTC
>NZ_JBNLYE010000032.1:0-29247 GCF_050172095.1 Bacillus sp. GMs2/2 | reverse complement strand
CGAAAAGATAAAGAAAATGTTTATTTAATATTAAAAAACACAAGGTGTGTCTTACAAAGACATTCCTTGTGTTTTTTATATTCTTTATAAAATTCTCACTACATTTAAACTTGCTGTAATCGCACCTGCTATAGTGGTCACATGCCCTGCACCTAATGGACCATTTTGTAACACTAATGTTGAATTTGCACTTGTTACATTGACTAGTAACGTATTGGAAATAGCAGGTTCTAACACTACAGTCGATGTCGTTACATTTAGTATAAAGCTCCCTGCTACTTGTGTTCCGTTTAATAGTAATCTTACAGACACCGTTTCATTCCCACCAGTTGCATCCGCTTGAAAATAATAACTTACTAAATATATTCCTGGCGTGGATACCGTGACAGTTGTTGCACTAGTTAACGATACACCTGTTCCATATACAGTGGATCCAGAATTAATTGGGATGGTAGCATTTGCCGCAATTGCACTTGTTGATGTAGAGAAGAAATAGCCACCACCTGTCGATATAGCAGATGATCCTGTTGCTCCTGTCAAGCCAGTTGGACCTGTTGCTCCTGTTGGGCCCGTTACCCCCGTTCCCCCTGTTGCTCCAGTTATTCCTTGTATGCCTTGGATTCCGGTTGGTCCAGTTGCACCAGTCACTCCTGTCGCTCCTGTTGCGCCGGTTGCTCCCGTCACACCTTGTGGGCCTTGAATTCCTTGGATTCCTTGTAGGCCTGTTATTCCAGTCACTCCGGTTGCTCCCGTCGGACCCGTTATCCCTTGCAAACCTTGGATTCCTTGGATTCCTTGTGGACCTGTTACTCCCGTAGAGCCGGTCGCTCCTGTTGGGCCTGTTACTCCTTGTGGACCTTGGATTCCTTGAGGACCTTGAGGGCCCGTTACTCCCGTCGGACCTGTTGCACCAGTTGCACCGGTTGGACCCGTCGAGCCAGTTATACCTTGTATGCCTTGAGGTCCAGTCGGGCCTGTTGGACCAATCGGACCTTGAATTCCTTGCAGACCTTGAATTCCCTGTGGACCGGTTGGACCTTGTATCCCTTGTATTCCCTGAATTCCTTGCGGGCCTGTTGCACCAGTTGGACCGGTTGGACCTTCTGGGCCTTGCACTCCTTGTATTCCAGTCGCTCCCGTTGGACCTATATCTCCTTGTGGACCTTGAATTCCTTGGATTCCTTGAGGACCAGTTGGACCTGTTATACCACTTATCCCTTGCACTCCTTGTAAACCTTGAGGACCGGTTGGACCGAGTGGACCTTGGATTCCTTGTAGCCCCTGCAAACCAGTTGGACCTGTCGCTCCCCTTACTCCTTGCTCACCTTGTAGGCCTTGTATCCCTTGAGGGCCAGTTGGACCGATTGACCCCTGTGCCCCTTGCACTCCTTGTGGACCAGTCGGACCGGTTGGGCCTTGGGGACCTTGTATTCCTTGTAGACCTTGCGGACCTGTCGAGCCGGTTACTCCTTGTATCCCTTGTGGACCTTGAATGCCTTGATCACCCGTTGGACCCGTTGCCCCCATCGGTCCCTGTACTCCTTGCACTCCTTGGATTCCAGTTGATCCTGTTGGACCCTGTATTCCTTGCACCCCTTGAATTCCAGTTGATCCTGTTGCTCCGGTCGCCCCTGTTGCCCCTGTCGCTCCAGTCGGACCGGTTGGACCCCCTGGTGATCCTGCTGGACCGGTTGGACCGGTTGGGCCTCCGGGTGGACCCGTTGGACCTGTCGCTCCAGTCGGGCCAGTTGCAGAACCTGTCGGCCCAGTTATCCCAGTTGCTCCTGTGGGGCCGGTTGGACCTGGATCACCTTGTAAACCAGTTGGGCCGGTTGGACCAATCGGCCCCTGTAGTCCTTGTACTCCTTGTATTCCTGTTGGACCTACCTGCCCCATTTCTCCCTGGGGACCTTGTAAACCTTGAACACCAATTTCCCCTTGCGGCCCCATTGGCCCTTGCTCCCCTTGAATTCCTTGAGAACCAGTTGGACCGGTTGGACCAATCGGACCCTGTAGTCCTTGTATTCCTGTTACACCTTGTAAACCACTACCTCCTAAATTACCTTGAACACCCTGTATACCAGTATTTCCAGTTGGACCGGTTGGACCATTTTCTCCTTGCACCCCTTGTATACCTTGTATTCCTGTCGGGCCGATTGGACCGATTGGACCTTGTACGCCTTGTATCCCTTGTATTCCTGTTGGACCGGTTGGACCGATTGGACCAGGAATTCCTTGTATCCCTTGAATACCAGTTGGACCAGTCGGACCTCTTTCGCCTTGTATTCCTTGAACACCTTGTATTCCCTGTGGGCCTTGTTCTCCCATAGATCCTTGGATACCTTGAGCACCACGTGGGCCTGTTAAACCAGTTGGACCAGTTGGACCATTTTCTCCCTGCACCCCTTGCACTCCTTGTATTCCTTGAGGACCAGTCGGGCCGATTGGACCTTGTACGCCTTGTATTCCTTGCGGGCCAGTCGGTCCACCTAAAGAACCAGTTGGACCGGTTGGTCCAGTGGGCCCCTTAATACCTGGCAACGGAAAAGGAATAGGTGCTTGAAACTTACTACACTTATCTTGATTTTCCACAAGCATCTCCTCCTATTTATAACGCATCAAGTTAGTTTCAATATATTTAAACTAGCTGTTGTCACTCCTGATAATATCGTTACGTATCCAATATCTAACGGACCATTTTGTAATGATAACGTAGAATTCGGAGAAGTAACTTCAATGACCAACGTATTTGAAATCGCTGGTTCTAATACAAAATTATTTTTTGTGACATAAAAAATAAAACTACCTACGACTTGCGTTCCATTTAATATAAGCCTCACCGAAATTGTTTCATTTCCACCAGTTGGACTTCCTTGAAAATAATAACTTACCAAATATATTCCCGGCGTACTTAACGTTACAGTTGTTGCATTTGTTAAACTGACATCAGAACCAAAAACTGTAGATCCAGAATTAATTGGTATTAACGCATTCGCTGCAATTGTACTCGTTGAAGTAGAAAAGAAATAACCGCCCCCGCTAGGTAAACCAGTCGCTCCTGTCGCTCCCGCTATTCCCAAGAAACCTATTGAACCTGCACTACCAGTTGCTCCTGTCGGTCCCACCACGCCACTTGGGCCCTGACTACCTTGTGCTCCAACTGGGCCTATACTACCACTAGCACCTGTCACCCCACTTGCTCCACTTGGGCCTTGCAATCCTTGAACCCCTTGTATACCTTGTATTCCTTGCGGACCCGTTGCACCTGTATTGCCTGTCGTTCCCGTTATTCCTTGTATTCCCGTAATCCCTTGCACTCCTTGCAAACCTTGTGATCCAGTTGCCCCGGTTGCTCCAGTAGCTCCAGTTTCACCCGTTGCACCTGTAATTCCAACATTCCCTTGTAGGCCTTGAGGTCCTTGACTACCTTGCGCTCCTTGGACTCCTTGAGAGCCTGTTATACCGATTTCCCCTGTATTTCCTTGGGGACCTCTAATTCCTTGCGCACCTGTTGGACCCGTTATTCCTTGTAATCCTTGAGGGCCTTGCAAGCCAATAGCTCCAGTCGGTCCTATTATTCCTTGCACTCCTTTGGGACCTTGTGCACCTTGTGTGCCTGTCAATCCGGTAGTCCCTTGTATCCCTTGAACACCTTGAGGACCTTGTATTCCAGCTGCTCCTGTTTCTCCTTGTATACCTTGAACTCCTTGTATACCTTGTGCTCCAGCAGGACCGGTTGCTCCTCGGATTCCTTGTACACCTTGAGTTCCTTCCGCTCCTGTAATACCAGCTGGACCAGCTACGCCTTGTATTCCCACCATTCCTTGTGCACCTGTTGGACCAGTTACTCCCAGCGGACCTTGTATTCCTTGAGAACCTTCTGCACCTGTTGGACCAGTTACTCCCAGCGGACCTTGTATTCCTTGAGAACCTTCTGCACCTGTTGGACCTGTTATACCTTGGTTACCTTGTGGACCTTGTGCCCCTTGTACTCCAACTGCTCCAACTACACCTGGGGAACCTTGTGCACCTCTTACACCTTGAGGACCGGTTGGACCTGTTATACCTTGCACTCCTTGCGCTCCAATTGGTCCTATCCCTCCGCTTACACCTGTTGAACCAGTCGCACCCGTTGGACCTGTTGGACCTCCTGGTGGACCGGGTGGGCCAGCTGGGCCAGTCACCCCACTAGAAGGGCCAATTGGACCGGTCACTCCCGTCGGACCGCCCGGTGGTCCTTCTGAGCCTCGAATACCAATGCTACCCGTCGCTCCCGTTATACCTCTTATTCCTTTTATCCCTTGAAAACCTGTTGCTCCCGTTATACCTTGTATTCCTTGCACACCTTGTGGTCCTTGTAAACCTATTGCACCTGTTATCCCCTTTATTCCACTTATACCTTGGGCACCTTGCATTCCAGTAGAACCAGTTGGACCCACTTCACCTTGGATTCCTTGTGCTCCTTGTGGGCCTTCCTCTCCAGTAATTCCTTGTATCCCTTGGAAGCCGTCTTCTCCTTGTATACCAGTAGCCCCTTGCTCTCCTTGTATTCCTTGAACACCTTGAGGACCTTGTGAACCAGTTACACCCGAGACTCCAGTTATGCCTCTCTCTCCTTGCATTCCTTGTGCCCCTGTTTGTCCTCGCTCACCTATTTCCCCTTGTATTCCTTGTGTGCCTTGTATACCTTGACTACCAGCAGGACCCGTAGCTCCTTGTATTCCTTCTAATCCTTGTACTCCAATATCACCAATTAGACCTTGGTTACCGATTAATCCTTGAGCACCTTGGAGACCAGTCGGACCAGTTATACCTTGCTCTCCTGTATCACCAATAGCTCCTTGTATTCCTTGTGCTCCTGTTGTCCCTCGGGGACCTTGTATCCCCCTGATACCTTGAGGACCTTGGGGCCCAGTTGCTCCCGTCGGTCCAGTCACCCCTATAGGACCAACAGGACCTTCATGCCCTCCAGTTGGACCGATCGGACCACTATTACCTGTCGGACCCGTTGCTCCTATAAGCGGAAGAGGCAGTGCCACTCCAAATTTTTTGCACTTTCTATGATGACGCACAACAATCCTCCTTCCCAAAAATAATTACACTTTTTATATGAAATGCATTTTTATAAGAAAAGTACATCTCTGACCTTATTTTTTAAAAAATAAAGAAGCCTATCATTTCATCTATTTGAAATGATAGGCTTATTTTATAAAAACACTTTACTTTCTAGCTTTAATAATAAAAGTAGTCGGCACCATTCTAGCTTTATATAAAGAATAATACTTCGTAGACGGCTCAGCTAGTTCTCCATCAAACGAGCTTGATGGTTCAGGCTCTTCTATTAATAAAAAGATTCGACCATCATATGTGACAGTCGAATCTTTTTATTTTTCATATTCAAGGTAATTATGTCTTTTACAACCAAATAAATAGCAAGCTCCTATATAATCAGTTTCAAACTCTAATCCTGGAACATATCCAGATTTGATACGTTCTACCATTGTGTTATAACAATTATTCTCTTCTGTATATTCCTCAATTAACTTTTTCTTATCATTTTCTGTCCAGTTTTCTTCTACTTCTTCATTCTAGACATCTTCTATTTCTGCTGTTTTCGCTTCGATAGATTCCCGTATAACTTCATTTATACGGGAGAAATTATTCGTTTTATATAGAGCATACACAAATCTACCAATCCAATTAGGACTTTTCCAGCATTCTTTATATCCCTTTTCGAACCATTCAATTGCTTCTTTATAGCAATTCAACTCAACATATAAATCTGCTACATTAATTTCCCCTAAAAAATCATCAGATTCCCTGTTAAAAGTATCTAACTTCTCTTTTGCTTCTGTCATTCGTTCTAAATCAATTAAACATTTTACATAGCTATACATGATATAGTCCGAATCCCCTGCAACTCGCAAGAAAAATTCTGAAGCTTTTTCCAGCTCTCCAAGGTTATAATGCGCTACAGCTACATTATGATATGCTTGAAATAGACTTTTGTAATGCTTCTTTCGCTTCTGTCCATTTTTCTTGTTTTATGTAAATGTCCCCTAAGATGTTATAAGGAAAGTATGAAGAAGGATTCAACTTAACAACTTCTCTTATTAATTCAAGAGCTTTATCATCATTCTCTTCCTCATAAAAATACATCCAAGCAAGATTATTGAGAGATTGTACACCTCTAGATTTATGTACTGCTTGTTGAAACAGTTCCATTGCTTCCTCATATTTATTTTGTTCAAACATTTCAATTGCCCTCTCGTTAATGTTCAAATAACTACCTCCGAAGTGAATGAATTCATCTATTCCCTATCATTATTGTAAAATGTAAAAATTGTAATTCCCACAAAAAATTTCTTTCTCCTGTCTACATTTCGATTGAACTAGAAGCTAAAACACACGAATTTACAACAATAAGTAAATTTTTCAGTCTCTCTTACATTGGATATACAGCCTTTTTTAATTTACATATTATGGTACAATAAAAAGAGCACTAGCTAAACATTTACGCTCCACACTAGCAGTCTAACAATGCCAAAATCAAAAATCACATAGAATCGGAGGGGATGTTATGAAAAGGAAATTACTTGTTCTTCTATTCACCGGAATCATACTATCAGGATGTTCAACTATAGCAGAGAATTCTTTAGAAAACGGGAAAGGCAGTATGGAATTATTAACACCAACGATCACAGCAAAAGATAATGAGTTAGAAATTAAGACAGAGGGAATTGATGAAAATAAAGTAACTTTTATTTATGTTGCTAATAAAAAAGTGTTAGAACAAAAGCTAAAGAATGGTGAATCCTACAAGCTTAACATTAAAGATATCGAACACGCTCATCGGACAGACTACAAACCAAAAGTTCAACTTTTGCAAACGAAAGATGATAATGATGATGGAGAAATAGTAACCTTCAAACAAGTTAGATATACAGTTAAAAACTAATTTTAAAGTTGTTTCATTATAAATGTAACGAACGAAAATATACTTTTAACAGTAGATAAATGTAAGGGGTGCTAACATGAAAAAACGATGGATTTCTTGGTGGATTGGTAACCTATTTTGGATTATCGTTTTTGGAATATGGGCCGCTATTATTTGGTTACGAGAGGTTGATGGTGCTGGTGTTATTCAAACACCTGAAATTAAATCAATATCACTTATCGTTATATTAATCGCGTTTATCATACCGGTATTTTTTCAAGTTATATGGCTAATCATTAATTTGAGGATGAGTAGAAAAAATAATTATACGATTTAGTTTTTCAATTAACAATAAAAAAGAGAGGAATCTACATCAAAATAGATTCCTCCCTTTTACATTTGGACTTATACTGCGCTTTTAATGCAGCACTACTCCTCTTTTTTACGATGCATGTTCATCTTTCTTTTTCATTAACGCTCTTTTCTTCATCGCCTTCGTTAAATATCCACCCTTAAACGAGCGAATTTCATACGAAGACATAAACGCTTTCGGTGCAATTTCATTAATGATTTCTAAAAGCTCTTTCTCCCTAGAACGCTTTGCGACGATATCTAAGCGATAACGTATAGAATTAATACCTTCGCCCTCAAATACTGTAACGCCAAATCCAGAGTGACGTAATTCATCTACTAATTCATTACAACGGTCTAGTAAACTAACTTGATACGTAATATAACCAATTGCTAATTTATTCTCTATATAACCGCCTAATAACAGTCCCGCACTAAAGCCAATGACATAGGCAACGATGTTCATCCAATTTGATAAATCTTGAAACACAATACCTAAACTGACAATGTAAATAGCTCCTTCTAACAATCCAACACCAGCAGCGGATCTTGTTTGATTCTTTACAAGCAAAATCGTACGGATTGTTAAAATGGGAACGTAAATAATTTGAAGCACAAAAATAAGTAGCGCTTGTAACATTGGTATCCACCTCTTTCAAAAAGTCTTTTGTCATAATAACATACATAACCTTTAGAAATCGATGGGTTTTTTAAAAAATTTTTATTATTTTTCATAGTATTGAAAAACACAAAAAAGAAGCGTATTATATTTGTCGTTAATTTGGTTACTTGTATCAAATTACTAAAATAAAAAAGGAACCCGATTAGGTCCCTTTCATCATAGCTCTATGTTTTTCGAAGCATGTTCCCTTTGCTTCTCTTCTTCTTTCACTAACTGCATATTTGCATACGCTAAATTTGCAATCATTAAAAAGTGACCACCTAAAATACCTGTACCGAATGCCCACATTTCCATCTCATGCTCAATTTCATACATGATGATAGCTCCTAAAATAGCAGCTGCAAATCGGTTTAAAACTCCTAATCCAGGAGCCTTTTCCTTCATTACGATACTTTTTCCGAGTTTCTCCACTCTGCGAGCTAATAACCAAAGACAATAGGCGCTTACTGCTAATCCAATACCGAACCCTGTCACTTGTTTTCCAAACGGAGTAATCGTCCACATAAGTAGTAAACCACTAAAGATCACATACAATTGTAATCGATATACACGTAAGGCTTCTTGAATCAAAATATCCGCTCCTAAGTTCTCATTTTTTGTACTTTAGAAGAAAAGCAGCAACTTACACAGTTGCTGCTTTCTCTTCTTCTTGTTCTTGTTCCATCTTACGAATTTCAACACGTTTAATTTGGTAAGCGTCTTTTTCTAACACTTTAAATTCATAACCTTCCGCCTCAACGTGTTGTCCTTCTTCGATTTCATGATTTTGCATCATAATCCATCCACCGATTGTATCCACATCATCTTCTTCGATGTGTAATCCAAATAAATCTTTCACTTCTGAGATAAGCACTTTTCCATCAACAATGATATGTTGCTCGTTTACATGTTGGATTGGTGGTGCTTCATCTTCATCATATTCGTCACGAATTTCGCCGACGATTTCCTCCAAGATATCTTCAAGCGTTACAATTCCGGCTGTTCCTCCGTACTCATCATATAAAACAGCCATCGGAATTCGCTTCTTCTGCATTTGAAGTAATAAATCGTGAATTGGAGTCGTTTCCATCACTTCAATAATCGGACGCATATACGAGCGAATAGATGATAAATCTTTTTGATCCTCGGTCATATATCGAATAAAGAAATCTTTTACGTTGACCATACCGATAATATCATCTTTATCTTCTCCAAAAATCGGATAACGTGTGTATCGCTCATTTTGGATCACTTTCATGTGTTCTTCTACTGAATCTTCCAGGTAGAAACCAACGATTTCTGTTCGCGGTACCATAATCTCTTTTGCAATACGATTATCAAATTCAAAAATGTTATTTACATACTTGTATTCAGCTTGATTAATTTCGCCACTTTCATAGCTATCTGAAAGGATAAGACGTAATTCTTCTTCTGTATGAGCTACTTCATGTTCTGAAGCTGGCTTTAAACCGAATAAACCAGTTATCACACGAGCTGAACCGTTCAATACCCAAATAAATGGATACATTACTTTATAGAACATCATTAATGGACCTGCCAATAATAACGTTACCCTTTCAGCCTTTTGAATTGCCATCGTTTTCGGAGCTAATTCCCCTACTACAACGTGTAAATACGTCATAATCATAAAAGCAAGACCAAATGTTAATACTGATGAAATAGAAGGATTTAAGTTCCATTTCTCAAATAACGGGTGTAATAACTTTTCAATTGTCGGTTCACCTAACCAACCTAATCCCATAGCTGTAACTGTAATACCTAATTGACAAGCAGATAAATATTCATCTAAATTTGTTGTTACCTTTTTCGCTGCTAAAGCACCGCGTTTTCCTTCCGCAACAAGCTGATCGATACGGCTTGAACGTATCTTTACAATCGCAAACTCTGCTGCTACGAAAAATCCAGTAAATGCGATTAAAATCGCAACCATGACTAAATTAAATATTTCCAATGAATCCCCTTAGTTAAAAAACTAAGGTGTCCACCTCCTGTATACTATAATGTTTTCTTATTTGTTCGTTAGAAAACATAGCCCGATACAAAAATTAAAGAGGTCGGATTTCACTTATTCTATAATAATAGAGCAAGTGTCTGTATTAAAGCTGTCGTTTGACCAGATAAAGATTTCGATATTTTTTCACGTTGTGAATCAGTCAATCCATCTAAAAGCGGCTTTAACTCAGTAAGTTCCACTTCTAATTGATGAATATGGTCTGTCACTTCATTCACTTGTTTCGAAACGTGTTCATTGATACCGAGCAGCTTCTTCTTCTCCTCGATTTTCTCTTTAATCTCACAAAGCGGCATATGCATTTCTTTGCACTTCTCAATAAATTGTAATGTCTCAAATGCTGTTTCGTCGTAATAGCGATAATTAGATTGAGATCGCTCCGCTTTTAAGATACCTAGATTCGTATAATAATCAATCGTTCGTTTCGACACGTGAGCCATGAGAGCCAACTGTCCGATTCGATACACCTTCCCAACGATCTTCCCCCCTTGTTTATATTACTTACATCATACAATACATAAACTGTACAGTCAAACGTGACGGTTTATTATTCACAATTTATACAAAATCCCAATCTCCTCCTATGATGATTCAATACAAGTAATCTACACTTATACAATAAAATTACTAAACTACTACCTAATCATTACATTGTCTGCCACTTTTAACCTTTCTTATTTAAAAGCATATCCTACTAATAATGATTGCTTGTATAGGAGGGAATTAATATGAAAAAGACAATCATTTCTCATTTTTATAATGAAGAATACCTACTTCCATGGTGGCTTATGCATCACACGAAAATATTCGATCACGGCATTTTAATTAATAGAGGGTCTACAGATCGTTCCGTAGAGATTTGTAAACTATTAGCACCCCACTGGGAAGTACGAAATTCAAGATTTCTTGAGTTTGATCCAACTAATACTGATATTGAAGTGATGGAAATTGAAAGAGAAGTTTCAGGTTGGAAAATCGTTTTAAATACTACTGAATTCTTTTGTTGTAATAATACTGAAGAATTTTTTTCATCTCTTCATACACTAGGCCAAAACATGTATGCGATTAGAATGATTTTAATGATAGATAATCATAATTATAATTATTCAAAGCCTAGATATTCTATCCCCTTAGTAGAACAGCGATACCACGGTGTCTTCCCTTATAACCCAAATCTCGGATGTGCTTGGAGATTTATTCACAATCATCTAGACGGTGCATATTTACCTGGTAGACATCATTCGCGACACGGATATATAATTTATGACTATCCTTCATTTATTTTAAAATTTTATTTTAGCCCTTGGAATGAACAATCAAAGGCAAGAAAATTACAAATTACACCTACCCTTTCAAAAAGGGGTGTTCAAATGGGACTTCAAACACATTACGGTCAATCTCCTGAAGTACTGGACATACGTTTTTTAGAGCTTAGTAACCTAACACAAGACCTCCGTCATAACCCTGAATATCAAGAATTATTTCCAAAATTCAAACCGTAATATTTTCTGCATCGTCATCACCTCAAACATTTTCATTCACTTAATCAAAAACAATTTCATTTGCATAAAACATGAATACTGTATAAATAATAAATTTTTATTTTAGGAGGAAAAAATGAAAGCTGTTATTCTTGCTGGTGGGTACGGTACAAGAATTGGGGAAGAAACACATTTAAAACCGAAACCTATGATTGAAATTGGAACAAAACCCATTCTATGGCACATTATGAGTTTGTATAGTCATTACGGGATTACTGAGTTTATTATTTGCTTAGGCTATAAAGGATATGCAATTAAAGAGTTCTTTCTAAATTACAACTTACACATGTCTGATTTCACAATACAGTTAAACGATAATACAATTACTAGCCATTCTCATCGTGTAGAACCATGGAAAGTTACACTAATCGATACTGGTGTAAATACCGAAACGGGTGGCCGAGTGAAAAAGATTCAAAATTATGTCGGAGACGAACCTTTCTGCCTCACTTATGGTGATGGATTAAGTAATGTAAATATAAAAGAACTTATTACATTCCATAAAAAACATGGAAAAATGGCTACTGTTACTGCCGTACAACCTCCTGGTAGATTTGGTTCTCTCATATTAGATAAACAGTCTGTAACATCTTTTCAAGAAAAACCATTAGGTGATGGCGGATGGGTTAACGGTGGATTTTTCGTTTTAAATCCTGAAGTTTTCAATTACATTAGTGGAGATAAGTCTGTTTTTGAAACAGACACTTTAGTTCAGTTAGTAAACAAAAATGAATTGGCCGCATATCAACATTCTGGTTTTTGGCATCCGATGGATACATTGCGCGATAAAAATAAATTAGTCGAGCTATGGGAAAGTAATAACGCTCCGTGGAAGGTTTGGTAATATGGCTTCATCATCTTTTTGGAATAAGAAAAAAGTATTTATTACGGGACATACTGGATTTAAAGGCTCCTGGCTCACCCTTTTCTTAAGTTCTTTAGGTGCAGAAGTAGTAGGCTTTTCTTCTCATCCCCCATCCATTCCTAACATTTTTGAACAAGGTAACGTAGCAAAAGAGTGCACGACAATGAAAGGCGATATTACAGATTACCATTCTTTATTTCATGCCATGAAGCAGCATAAACCTGACATAATATTTCATTTAGCAGCTCAGCCAATCGTAACCGCTTCATACAAAAATCCTATCGATACATTCAAAACGAATGTTTTAGGTACTGTCCACGTGCTAGAAGCAGCAAAGTCCGTCGAAAGCGTACGTGCCATTATTAATGTGACAAGCAATAAATGTTATGAGAATGACGGTAGTGGCGACCGAGCGTTCGTGGAAAATGACCGACTAGGAGGTTTCGACCCTTATAGCGCTAGTAAAGCTTGCGCTGAAATAGTAGCAACATCCTATCAAAAATCATTCTTCCGTACTAATACACAGAAACTCGCCTCAGTCAGAGCTGGTAACGTCATCGGCGGTGGTGATTGGGCAGAAGATCGATTATTCCCTGATATCATTCGGGCATATTTGCACAATCATACTTTGTGTATTCGAAACAAATATGCCGTCCGTCCGTGGCAACATGTTTTAGATCCTCTACATGGCTATATCCTTTTAGCTGAGAAACTTTGGAATGATGCTAAATATGCAGAAGCGTGGAATTTCGGCCCGATGAATGAACATAACAGAACCGTTCATGATGTCATTGAATCTGTAATAAAATTATGGAATAACCCACTAACAATCATTTCCTCCTCTACAAATACTCCTTATGAATCACCTGTTTTAACACTCGATAGTACAAAAGCAGTAAACAAACTTGGCTGGACTCCTAAGTTATCAACAGATGATGCTATCGCTTGGACTGTTGATTGGTACAAAAAATATGCATCTGGTGAAAATATAGAATCTTTCACACGACAACAAATCGATGCATTCAAAAATTTATAAGGGGGCTATAAAATGGAACAGAAAAAATGCCGTTTTTGCCACTCATTACTAAGCAACACTTTTTTAGATTTGGGCGTTTCCCCTCTTGCTAATTCATTTGTAGCTCCTGAAAGCTCATATAAAATGGAACCTTTTTATCCGCTGCACACATTTGTTTGTAACTCTTGTTTACTCGTACAGCTAGATGAATTTGAATCTCCTCAAAATATTTTTCATAACTATTTATACTTCAGCTCTTACTCCTCAAGTTGGCTACTACACGCTAAACAATATGTAGAAATGGCGATTAAGCGTTTCAACTTAACGAAACATTCAAAAGTGATTGAAATCGCAAGTAACGATGGGTACTTATTACAATACTTTAAAAAAGAAAATATCGAGACATTGGGAATTGAACCCGCGAAAAACGTAGCAGAAATTGCTATCAAAAAAGGAATTCCTACTCATGTGAATTTTTTCAGTAATGACTTAGCAAAAAAATTGCCACAAGCTGATTTAATCGTCGCAAATAACGTATTAGCACACGTTCCAAACTTGCATGATTTTGTTGCCGGTTTAAAAACGTTATTAAAACAAGATGGCACGATAACAATTGAATTCCCACACTTATTAAACCTCATATCCTTTAAACAGTTCGATACTATCTACCATGAGCACTTTTCCTACTTCTCACTTATAAGCCTTCAAAAAGTTTTAAGTTATCATCATTTACAAATTGTTGATGTAGAAGAACTTTCAACGCATGGTGGTTCATTACGTATTTTTGTAAACCATCTAAGTGCCCAATCAACTATCCATTCCAATGTTACAAAATTAATTCAAAAAGAAGTCGACCACGGGTTAGATACTTTAGAGTGCTATCTCCTTTTTTCTAAACGCATCGAACAATTGAAAATAAATATTTTAAAGTTTTTTATTGAAGCGAAAGCTTTAAACAAACAAATTATCGGTTACGGTGCTCCAGCTAAGGGAAACACCCTTTTGAATTATTGCGGGATAGGTAAAGAATTTCTAGCTTATACAGTAGATAAAAATCCTCACAAACAAAATCTCCTTTTACCAGGAACTCGTATTCCAATAAAATCTCCAGCAGAAATTAAACGTACAAAACCGGATTACATTTTCATACTTCCTTGGAATTTGAAAGACGAAATTATGAAAGAATGCTCTTTCATTCGTGAATGGGGCGGTAAATTTTTAGTGACGGTTCCAGAAGTTGAGGTAATCGAGCCATGAAGAAAGTTGTTGTAACAGGTGGTAGTGGCTGGATAGGTAAATATGTTGTACATTCACTTATACAAAAGGGATATGAAGTGCACGCCACGTATAATAAAAATAAACCCTCTCACCTCCCTTGCCATTGGCATAAAGTAAACTTGCTTCGCGATGACGAAGTAAAACAATTCATTTACGACGTTCAGCCAAGCCATCTCATTCACCTTGCTTGGGAAGCAGTGCCACCAGCATGCTATGTATCTATTAATAATTACTATTGGCTAAAGTCTAGTATTTCATTGATTCAACACTTCACAACATGCGGCGGAAAGCGTGTTGTCGTTGCAGGTACTGGCGCAGAATACGAATGGTTTAACGGCGTATTATTTGAAGATTCACCGCTCCTTTCCTATAAAACCCCATATTCTTTATGTAAAAATGCACTGCACTCCTGGCTAGAAACGTATGCACAACAAACAGGCCTCAGCATGTGTTGGGGCCGCATTTTTCATATATATGGCCCTCACGAACAAGGTAATCGGCTCGTTTCTAACATTATCACTTCCTTATTAAAAAACGAGGAAGCACTATGTACACATGGAAAACAATCGAGAGATTTCCTCCATGTGAGTGACGTCGCTGACGCTCTCGTAACAATATTAGAACACGGCGTTACAGGCACCATCAATATCGCTTCTGGTCAATCTGTACAAATTAAAGAGTTAGCTTCTATCATTGCTAAAAAGATAAGAAAAGAACATTTAATTAAACTAGGTGCAATCCCTTTCTCTAAAGATGAACCTTTATTTGTCGGGGTTAATGTAGAACGTTTAAAAACTGAAGTAAACTGGAAACCAACATACGATCTAAATACAGGAATTGAAGAAACAATTTTATGGTGGAAATCATTTATACAAAAACATAACGATATGCATCATTAAAACGTAAATCCTTCGTTCCTCTCGCTAATTCCTTATACCATTCTTCTAATCTTTCCGGCGTAACAATATGATGCGTACCCATTCCCCCATGCTTACTAGCTTCAGAAAGAGTCGGACCAATTTGTAATTTTCTCTTTCTCATCGCATCGTTCCACGGACTAAACCCAAACCATAATATACAGGCAAGAGGTGGATAAATCATCGATTCATGCGCAGATAAATGTCTTCCAACCGTATAACTTCCATGCTCATGATTATGAATAAATCTACCTCTTCTCCATAGTCTCCACTCCTCTGGTAAATAACCATGAAACCGCTGTTTCATTAAAGGTATTCCAAAGTTAAGGTCCGAATAGTTGTAGTTAGGATCATCAACCATAATAAGCCCGTCCAGCCAATACATCCTCCCCCCCAATTCATTTAGCGATTTCCAAAACTGATTTTTATCTTGCACGCAAAGAAACTCAGTCGTATTTAAAATCATTTTCCATCCTTGTACTTCTTGTTCTATCCTCATCACTTCATGATCTGTCGCATATGCATCAAACTCTGGATTTACAGAATCTCGCACCTCCCAATGCGGTGCGAATTTTTTACAAATCTCAACGGAACGATCTGTTGAACCTTTATTAATTAAAATACCATGATCAAAAAGTTTCGTATGATGCATAAGCCACCATGGCAATAAATACTCTTCATTGTAAAAATGTGAAATAACGGTTGTAGTTATAATAATCTCCTCCTCTTTCTCTATTAATCTACTTTTTATCCTACAACCAATATACTCATAAGCAAAAATATGTTTCCTAATTATTGATCAAATATTATTATTAATATTTTTGTAAGTTTTCCTTTGGTACCCAGCCCTTCTCACCATCTCTTCCTTCGCACCAAACCCATCCATTCAATTCTTCTAATCCGATCAATCTTTCTCCAATACTCACATTTAATTCTTTCGCAGTATATTGTTTTATAATAATTCCTGTTCCATTCATATCTTTTCTTATAATTTGCTCCGGAACCCATCCTTTCCGGTTATACTTCTCTTCGTGACAAAACATCCAGTTTTCCCAGTTTTCCGGACCAGCGTAACTCTCTATCATTTTCACTACATCCCCCTCTTCTAAGCGAATTGGATTAGGATAATTGCTAACATGTGATTTTATAACGATATATTTCATAACAACCTCCAATAATCAGAAAATTAAGTTATAATATCATTATAACTTAAAGAGGAGGAATGCACGCATGTACTACAACACTTCATTCGAAAACGATCAACCTGTAGGCCGTCTATAAACTAAGACGGGCAATCATATAACACATACACTACGCCTCGTCTTAGGGAACTCATAATACCCTAAAAATAGACGGAGGTACTTTACATGAAACACACAATTTTAGGAGCTATATATTTATCACTAGCAGCAAGTATATGGGGCGGTATGTATGTTGTTAGCAAATACGTACTCGATTTTATCCCACCACTAACACTCGTTTGGCTACGCTTTATTATCGCTTTTGTTGTTTTGTATGGAATTTTAAAACTAGCTGAAAAAAAGCAAAAGAAAAAAGTAACCATTCGCAAAAAAGATTGGCTCCTCTTCGCTTGGATTGGATTTATCGGCTATTTCATTTCGATCACATGCCAATTTATCGGAACAAAATTATCCGACGCTCATACAGGCTCGTTAGTTACATCAGCTACACCTGCATTTATGGTTATATTTGCAGCGCTCATTTTGAAAGAAAAACTAACTGCTCGTAGACTTTTATCTACTATAATAGCGACAATCGGCGTCATTATCGTAATCGGGTGGGATATTGAAATCGGCTCCTATTTTATCGGAACAATCATTTTAGTTGGAGCCGCTATTACGTGGGCTTTACTATCTATTTATGTAAAAATCGCTTCAATCCAATTCTCATCCTTAGTTATTACAACGTATGCCATATTCTTTTCACTCTTTTTTATTACACCTTTTATGATATGGGAACTACAAACATCCTCTATCGGAACAGTAAATACGTACGTCATATTAGGCGTATTATACTTAGGAATCGTCTCAACAGCAGGTGCCTTTTTCCTTTGGAATAAAGGATTAGAATTAATGGATGCAAGCATCGGTTCCTTATTTTTCTTTTTCCAACCTATTGTTGGATCATTACTTGGCTGGCTCTTATTAAATGAGACATTAAATAGTAACTTTTTCATTGGCGGTATTCTTATTATATGTAGCGTTTTAATTACTACTTTTGAAAAGAAATAAAAAGCAGGCAGAGATTTTTAGTCTCTGCCTGTTCGCATTATTGGATCTTGGTCATGAAAACCAATACAAATCGGTATATATCATAATACTTCGCTTCTATTTGCTCTACTGCTAACGAAAAGACATCCTCTTGCATCTCTTCTAAATACTGAAATATATCCACACTAAACACTCCTCACTCTTTACGCACTCCAATGCGATGGACGGGACAATAATTTCGGTAATTTCGTATGCTTATCCCCTCTCGCAGCATTAACTTGAACTTGCGTCAGAAAAATACTATTAGTAAAATCAGCCCCGCGAATATCTGCCTCTCGCAAATCTGCTCCGATGAGATCTGCTCCTCTTAAATCTGCACCATTTAAGTTAGCCGCAATTAAGTAAGCTCCTCTTAAATTTGCACCTTGTAAATTTTTCTTTTTCAGATTCGCTCCCATAAGGTCTGCTCCGCGGTGTATGATTCGTTTCTTACGCGCAGTATTCATTTCCTTCCATACTAGTTCGCTCGTTTCTAAAAGGAGAATGTTCACCTCTGCCCTATGCATTGGAACATTTATTTTCATTAACTCATCTGGATTTAAATTCGAAAGTCGCTCTGTCTCCTCAATTGCGTTCTCCAGCTCTTTATGAATTGGCTGTGTTGCCTTTAAAAGAATCGCCTCATTCAAATACCAAAGCATTTCATGAAGTTGATGCATAACTGGAAAAGCATCGTACATTTTTCTTGCATGCTTTGCATCTTTCCGCCAATCAATCCCTTTAAACGTACCCTGAGAAATCTTCTGTCCAGCACCGAAACACTCAAATACTGTACAACCTTTATAACCTTTTCCTCTAAGATTTTTATGTATACTACATTTGAAATCTGATTGTAAGTTGGAACATGGTTTACCACCATCTTTATTCACTGCAAAATCTACCGATGCTGCGAACGATAATGCAACGCAACATAGACCGAAGCATTTTTCGCAGTTTGCTTTTAAATGATCGTTATGATTAGTCAAAATCTATACCCCCTGTTGTCTTTTGACTATTTCATAATATTCCAACTGTAATAAATAATCAATTTTAAAATAAACCAGCATCTTTCGTTTCAATTCATAACTTTATCATTCGATTTCCTTTCAATTGAAAAGAACTATTTCTATTTAATGAATTATAATTAAATTATAAATTTTCTAACTAAAAAGGAGACTTATTATGGCACTAGAAATGAAAACAAACTGTCAAATTTGCGATCAATCGCTCGAACAAGATTCTGAAGCATACATTTGTGTATATGAATGTACATTTTGCGCACCATGTACAGAAGAAAGACATAACGTTTGTCCAAACTGCGACGGCGAATTAGTACGTAGACCGAAAAAGAAATAATAAAAAGCAAAGCGATATCGCTTTGCTTTTGTTTAGGCATCTGAAATTATATATTTAAAAACTTCACACAAACAGGCTCTGGCACAACAACATCAGATTGTAAAAGTGTTAACTTACCTGTAGATTCATCTCTTGAAAATAACACAAGATTATGTGACTTTTCATTTGTAGCAACAAGAAACTTTTCAGTAGGGTCTAATACAAAGTCCCTCGGCCAATTTCCTTCTGTAGATGTATGTTCCACAAATGTAAGCTGACCTGAATTTTGATCTACGCTATAAACAGCGATACTATTATGACCACGATTTCCTGCATATACAAAACGGCCGTCAGAAGAAATATGAATCGCACTTCCTTGATTATTTTCATCAAACTCTTCTGGAACAGTAGAAATATACTGTAATTCTGTAAAGGATCCTTCTTCCGAGTTATATGTTAGCGCAATAACCTCTGAACTAAGCTCCGTCATTACATAAGCGTATTTTCCATTTGGATGAAAAGCAATGTGTCTTGGTCCACTTCCTGGATTCACAGACAGGCTATTCACTTCTATTAATGTACTATCTTTTACTTCATACGTAATTATTTTATCTATCCCTAAATCAACGCCCACTACATATTTTTCATCAGGAGTGTACCCCGCGTAATGTGCATGTGGTTTTTCTTGTCTTTCTTTATTCGGACCTGAACCTTCATGTGCCATAATAGATGAAGCAGGATTTACAGTTCCATTTTCTTCATTTATTTCAAAAGACTCAATCGTTCCTTTATGGTAATTCGCTGTAACTACTGTATGATTCCCACTATCAACACTAATATGACAAGGAGAAGCACCTTCTACTACTTGTCTATTTTTCGCTTTTAGTTCTCCAGTATGACTATCAATGGAATAAGCAGCTACACCGCCAGATTCGCCTTCCTTAACAACAGAATAGAGATATTCATTATTTCGGTTAATCGTTACATATGTAGGGTTATCCAGCTTAGCGGCAAGTGTTACATTACTAATTTTTTTTGCTTCTGTGTCTAAAGTAAACTTATATATTCCTTCACTATTTTCTTTCGTGTATGTTCCAACATATCCGATAAACTCTTTGTTATCCTTCATTTTCATAACCCTCTCTCCCTATATTTTTCATTCATCATACTTCTTAACATATTTTATGTTGAAAGAGTATCCTAAAAAATCGGAGTACCTCTTTATACGTTACCATATTTTCTTGGTAAATAGCTTTTAAACCCACTTTTTTTGATACGCTGCTATACTTTCATATTCTTCTTCCAATTGACGGGACAAACGGATATAGATTGGCGTTAAATCTTTATATTTTTCCACACTTTCCATATTTGGCTCATGATGAAAATCTGCACCTACCATTTCAGAAACTACATGCAACGTATCTATTTCACCTAAACTATATAAACCGAGGATTGCAGCTCCTAAGCAAGAACTTTCGAAACTTTCCGGAACATATACGTCTTGATGGAAAATATCTGCCATCATCTGTCTCCAAAGTTCCGATCTTGCAAAACCGCCTGTCGCTTGAATTTTTTTCGGTTCGCCAATTAGTTCTTTTAAAGCGAGAAGAACTGTATATAAATTATAAATTACCCCCTCTAAAACAGCACGGATAAGATGTTCTTTCTTATGATGCAATCCGAGTCCAAAGAAAGATCCTCGTGCATTTGCATTCCATAAAGGAGCTCTTTCCCCTGCTAAATACGGGTGAAATAATAAACCGTCAGATCCAGGATTCACTTTTGCTGCTATTTCAGTAAGCACCTCATATGGATTTTTTCCTAAGCGCTTTGCAAGTTCAATCTCTGAAGTGCCCAATTGGTCACGAGCCCATCTGAAAATCATACCACCGTTATTAACTGGACCACCGATTACCCAATGGTCTTCAGTTAACGCATAACAAAAAATTCTACCTTTTGGATCTGTTACAGGACGATTTGTTACAGCACGTATCGCACCGCTTGTACCAATTGTAACAGCCACAACGCCAGGATCTATTGCATTTACACCTAAATTAGATAGTACTCCATCACTCGCTCCTACTACAAAAGGCGTAGAAACAAGTACATTCATCTCTTTGGCAAACTCTTCATCTAATCCTGTTAAACTGTGCGTTGTTGGAACAAGCTTTGAAAGCTTTTCATCTGTAATTCCTGCTACATGTAAAGCCTCTTCATCCCACTTTAAAGATTTTAAATTGAACATTCCTGTCGCTGATGCTATAGAATAATCAATTACATATTCTTTATATAACTTGTAAAAAACATATTCTTTAATAGAAATGAATTTATAACTTTTTGCGAATAACTCTGCTTGCTCATTCTGTAGCCAAACTAATTTCGAAAGTGGTGACATCGGATGAATTGGTGTCCCAGTACGAAGGTAAATTTCATGACCATTCATATCATTCTTTATTTTCTCCGCCCAGCTTGCACTTCTATTATCTGCCCAAGTGATACATCTCGTTAACGGCTTTCCCTTTTCATCTACAGCAATGATACTATGCATTGCCGAACTAAAAGAGACACAAAGAATATCATTCGGCTGTACACTACTTATTCGTACAGTTTCTTTAATCGTATTTATTACTGCATGAAAGATTTCTTCTGGGTCTTGTTCTGCTGTTTCAGGTGTAGGAGAATATAAAGGATATTCAATTCCATGACTAGCAATAACAGATCCATCAGTAGAAAATAGAACTGATTTTGTACTAGTTGTCCCAATATCTACACCAATCATATATTTTGAGCTCACCATCTCTTCCTCCTAACAAAAAATTGCTACAGTATCCCACCATAAAAATACATTCCTTTTATCTATTGATAACGTTGTATGCCACAATTATCTAAATAGAAACATCTTTATCTTAAACAAACATATCGAGTAGTAAAACGCCTCCAAAAGCGATAAATGAAAGTAACGTTTCTAATACTGTCCATGTTTTAAATGTTTCTTTCACTGTTAAGCCTAGGTATTCTTTTACCATCCAGAACCCAGCATCGTTTACGTGAGAAAACATTAACGCTCCTGCACCTGTTGCAATAACGAGTAACTCTAAGTTCACACCTGTCGTATTTTCAACGATTGGCGAAACGATACCGGCTGCTGTTGTTAAAGCGACTGTCGCTGACCCTGTCGCAATTCGAATTAACCCAGCTACTATAAATGCTAATACAATTGGAGATAGAGCTAAATGCTCAGACATTTGAGCAATAGCATTCCCTACCCCACTATCGATGAGAATTTGCTTAAATCCCCCACCAGCACCAATAATCGCAACAATTGAACCAATTGGTAATAAGCTATCTTCTGTTATCTTCTTAATAGCTTTTTTATCGATACCTTGACGAAATCCAAGAAAATAGAACGCCGCAAAACATGCAATCAATAGTGCAATTATAGGACTACCGATTAATGTGACAATCTTCATCAAAGTATTAGAAAGAGGCACATAAGGAGCTGCTGCAGCTAAAACCATTAACATAACAGGTAACAATATAACTAAAAATGAAACTCCTATTCCTGGTAATTTCGTTGATTTTGTATTTACACGAATCAATTCCGGCTCATTTTCAGGAATTACACGTTTGTGAATCCATTTCGCAAATATAGGACCTGCAATAATCGCTGCAAAAAATGTAATAATGAGTGAATACATTAGTACCTTCCCAAGATTCGCTTTATAAATACCAATTGCAACTATGGCCCCTGGATGCGGAGGAACAAGGCCGTGTACGACAGATAGCCCAGCAATTGCTGGTAATGCTATCAATAAAATATTTTGTTTCGTTGTTTTATGAATTGAAATTACTAACGGCAGTAATATTAAAATGCCTACTTCAAAAAACACCGGGATTCCAATAATAAAACCTGCAATTAACATCGCCCATGGTAAGTTTTTTATCCCAAAGGATTTAATAAAGAACTCTGCCACTTGCATTCCAGCACCTGACTCTGCCATCATTTTCCCTAAAATTGTACCTAATACTAAAATACCTACTAAATGCCCGAGAACACTGCCGACTCCCGTTTCATAAGCACTCACTATTTTATCCATTGGCATCCCAGACATAATTGCTAAAAACAAACTTGCAATCGTTAAACTAATAAATGCATGCCATCTCCACCACGATACCCCTAAAATAACAATTACGATTGATAATAATGTAATCATTAAAAGGTACATATTCATACGCAGTTCCACCCCTTTATGTAAACCCTTTCAAAATTTCTATACAATTAAGAGAACCTATATAGTTCTTTCATGAGTAAGAATTTATATATCGATATACAAATCATCTTCACAAAATAATAATTTATACAAAAAGAATCTCCCTTATCAGAGATACATGTTAACTCACCTCTCTGATAAGGGGATTTCTCTTCCATAATTATAATGTTATTGTGATAAACGCTTCGCGCGATCAATTTTCCCTTTTTTAAAAGTGAATGACACTTTCTTCTCTTGCTGTTTTCACGTAGTAAGACTACAAACTCAGGTTCCACTTTAAACGATGAAGTTACTTAGGATTTGTCTTCTCATGAAAAACAACTTTCGGAAAGCACCTTCACTTTCATAACATTATAATTTAGGCGCTTTCGCCCAATCAGCAGCAAATTTCTCAATACCTTGGTCTGTTAATGGGTGCATAGCAAGTTGTTCAATTACTTTATAAGGGATTGTTGCAATGTGAGCACCTGCCATCGCTACACGAGTTACATGATCTGGATGTCTAACAGAAGCCGCAATAATTTGTGTATCTAGTTGATGAACATCGAATAATTCAGCAATTTTAGCAACTAATAGTACACCATCTTCAGAAATATCATCTAAACGTCCTAAAAATGGAGAAACGTACGTTGCACCTGCTCGAGCAGCTAAAAGTGCTTGGTTCACCGTGAAAATAAGTGTAACATTCGTTTTCACACCTTTTTCAGTAAGGTAGCGACAAGCTTCTAATCCTGCTAACGTCATCGGAAGTTTAATTGTAACTTTTTCATCGCCACCGTTAATTTTAATCAGTTCTTCTGCTTGGGCGATCATCTCTTCAGCTGTAACAGCATCTGGCGTTACTTCTGCCGAAACAGATTCAACTTTAGGAACTGCCTGACAAATTTCTGCAATACGGTCTTCAAATTTAATGCCCTCTTTTGCTACTAAAGAAGGATTCGTTGTAACACCAGCTAAAACTCCAAGTTTATATGCTTTTTTTATATCCTCAAGATTTGCAGTATCAATAAAAAATTTCATGATTAATTCCCTCCAGTTTTTAAACGTTGATGAGTTACATGTTTAATATGCTTATCCCGTAAAAGCCCGATTTGTGTGGAATGAAGCCCCTACTTATTAAAGTTTCACTTTATTTCTTTTCTACTGCATGTCCGCCAAATTCATTGCGCAGAGCTGCTACAACTTTTCCTGTAAATGTATCATTGTCTAATGAGCGGTAGCGCATTAATAGAGACATTGCGATAACAGGAGTTGCTGTTTGAAGGTCTAATGCTGTTTCTACTGTCCATTTTCCTTCACCAGAAGAATGCATAACACCCTTAATCTCATCCAGTTTTGCATCTTTAGAAAATGCATTTTCTGTTAATTCCATTAACCAAGAACGAATGACTGAACCGTTGTTCCATACTCTTGATACTTTTTCATAATCGTAGTCAAATTCACTTTTTTCTAGAATCTCAAATCCTTCACCAATAGCAGCCATCATACCGTATTCAATTCCGTTATGAACCATTTTTAAGAAGTGACCACTACCAGCTTTTCCAGCATATAAGAATCCATTTTCTACAGCAGTATCGCGGAAGATAGGTTCAACGATGTCCCAAGCTTCTTGATCTCCTCCGATCATGTAACAAGCACCATTACGAGCGCCTTCCATTCCACCAGAAGTTCCTGCATCCATAAAGTGAATGCCATCTTTCTTTAATTGCTCATATCGGCGGATAGACTCTTTATAATGTGAATTACCAGCTTCAATTAAAATATCTCCTTTTGATAAAAGTGGTGTAACCTCATCAATAACAGAATCAACAACAGCGTGTGGTACCATTACCCAAAGAATTCTTGGTGATTGTAATGACTGAACAAGTTCACTTAAACTAGATGTACCTGTTGCCCCGTACTCTTTCATTTCTTCTACTGCGCTCGTATTTAAATCAAACGCTACTACTTCATGTTTATGATCCATTAAATTTTTCCCTAAATTTAATCCCATTTTACCTAACCCAATTAATCCTACTTGCATAATATAATTCCTCCTCAAATCATCTTTTATTAAAAATCCATATCACTACAATCTGGAATACCTTTCAGCACTGAAATGTTAGTATGTACAGAAAGGTATTCACAGTCATAGCTTAAGAATTCAACACATTTTTTGTAATTTGAACAACATTTTCTGTCGTAAATCCAAATAGATTCATGACTTCAGCTCCAGTTCCTGAAGCTCCAAATGTTTCAATTGATAGTACTTTTCCTTCTTGTCCTACATAACGTTCCCAACCGAGAGATACACCCATCTCAAGAGATACTCGTTTCGTTATAGAAGACGGAAGAACGGATTCTTTATATTCGTTCGATTGGCGATCGAATAACTCCCAGCTCGGCATTGCAACGATGCGAACAGAAACTTGATCTTCCTCTAATTTTGCTTTCGCACTAGCAGCTAAGGATACTTCAGAACCTGTCGCAATTAAAATTACATCCGGATTTTCATTTGTTTGTGTTAATACGTAAGCTCCTTTAGAGAAATTCTCTATGTTCGCTTTCGTTTCATTAAACACCGGTAAATTTTGACGACTCAGTACTAAAACGACTGGACCATCCGTTTGCTGTAAAGCATACGCCCAAGCACTTGCTGTTTCATTTGCATCTGACGGGCGGATAACTGTTAAACCAGGAATTGCTCGAAGAGCTGCCAATTGTTCAATTGGTTCATGCGTTGGACCATCTTCTCCTACAGCAATCGAATCATGTGTAAATACGTAAGTAACAGGTAACTTTTGCAGTGCAGCCAGTCGAATGGACGGACGAAGATAATCATTAAATACAAAGAATGTACTTACGAAAGGTTTTACTCCTCCATGAAGCGCCAATCCATTCGCTGCAGCGCCCATTGCATGTTCACGTACACCGAAATATATATTTCGTCCAGCATATGATTCTACTGCATATACTGCTTCACCTTTTATATCTGTCATCGTAGAATGAGAAAGATCCGCACTTCCACCGAAAATAGAAGGAATCGATTTCACATAATGATTAATAGCTTCCCCACTTGCAACACGAGTGGAAATCGTTTTTTCAGTATCAAAAGATAGAATGTCTTTCGCTTCAATTAAAACCTCACCTGTAATCGCTTTTTCTAATTCATCTGCCAGTGTAGGATTCGCTTCTCTGTATAAGTTGAACTGCTCATTCCAGTCATTGTCTTTTTCAATACCTTTTTGTTTTAGTTCATTAAAATGAGCTTTTACTTCTTCAGGTACAAAGAAATCTTCCTCATAATCCCAACCATACACTTGTTTTGTCGCTGTCGCTTCTTCTACTCCAAGCGGATTACCATGTGCTTTGTTCGTTCCAGCAACTTTTGGACTTCCATAACCTATAATGGTTCTAATTTCTATAAGAGTAGGTTGATCCGTATTTTCTTTCGCTGATTGAATAGCTTTTGTAATCGCATCAACATCGTTTCCATCTTCAACTCTTACATATTGCCAATGTACAGATTCTGCCCTTTTCTGAATATCTTCAGAGAAAGCAATGCCTAATTCACCATCAAGTGAAATTTCATTTGAATCATACAGTACAATTAACTTGCCAAGTTTCATATGTCCTGCCATTGACATCGCTTCATAAGCGACACCCTCCATTAAGTCACCATCTCCGACTAAAGCATACGTATTGTGATCTATAATAGAGTGACCATCCTTATTGAACTTCGCTGCTAAATGAGCTTCTGCCATTGCCATTCCTACAGCATTAGCAATCCCTTGTCCTAACGGGCCTGTAGTCGCTTCAACTCCAGGAGTATGCCCAAACTCAGGATGTCCAGGTGTTTTACTATTTAACTTTCTGAAATTTTTCAAGTCATCAATTGAAACGTCATATCCAGCTAAATGAAGTAGGCTATATAACAGACTAGATCCATGTCCCGCCGATAAAACGAAACGATCACGGTTAAACCATTCTGGGTGATTAGGATTGTAATTTAAATGATTCGCCCATAATGCATAAGCCATTGGTGCTGCTCCCATCGGAAGACCTGGATGACCTGAGTTTGCCGCATTAATAGCATCAATCGATAACGTACGAAGTGTATTCACTGCTAATTGATTTATGTTTTGTGTCATAGTAATCGTCCCCCTAAATGCTTTTATTAAAGAAAGTACTTATTTTTCCGTCTCTTGATCTAACCACCATTTAAATCCACTTTCTTGCAACAGTTCATTAGACGCTTCTGGACCATATGAACCAGACTCATATTCATAAAGCGGCAATAAGTTTTCCTCGAACGCTTCAAGAATTGGTTGTACCCATTCCCATGACAATTCAACTTCTCTCCAATGTGCAAAGAATGTAGCGTCTCCACTCACAGCATCATGAATGAGTCTTTCATACGCTTCAGGTACTCCCACATCCGCTTGCTCACAAGTAAAGTTAATACGCATCGGTTCAATTTCTCCATTTTTCAATGGATTTTTACTGTTTAACTGTAATGAAACGTTCTCACCTGGGCTAATTTCAATTATTAATAAGTTAGGTGCTGCATTTGGATTATTATCTTGATATTGCTGTTTTAACGTATTTTTAAACTCGATTACAATACGAGTAGACTTTTCTTTCATTCGTTTGCCTGTTCGTATATAGAAGGGAACGCCAGTCCAAAATGGATTATCGATCCACAGGCGAGCAGCAACAAATGTGTCTATGTTAGAAGAAGGATTTACTCCTGGCTCCTCTTTGTATGCTACAACTTGCCCGCCTTTTATCTCACCTGCAGCGTATTGTCCGCGAATGATATGGCTTTGAACGTCTTCTTTTTTCACTTTACGAAGCGTTTCCATTACCTTTCGCTTTTCCTCTCGAATTTCACATGCATTAACCTTTTCCGGCAGATTCATAGCAGTCATCATTAATATTTGTAACATATGATTTTGAACCATATCTCGAATGGCCCCTGCCTGGTCATAATATCCTGCCCTTTCTTCAACCCCAACTGTTTCACTCGCTGTGATTTGTACATTCGCTATATGTTCTTTATTCCAAATTGATTGGAGAACAGGATTTGCAAATTCTAATGCTTCAAGATTTTGAATCATCGGTTTACCTAAATAATGATCGATACGGTATATCTCGTCTTCTTCAAACGTGCGACTAAGCTTATCGTTAAGCTCACGAGCAGATGTAAGGTCGTGCCCGAATGGTTTCTCAATCATCAGACGTTTCCATCCATCCGTTTTATCAAGTCCGCTTTCCTTAATATTTAAAGCAATGGTCTCGAAAAATTCAGGAGCAACGGAAAGATAAAACATTCTATTTCCTTTTATATGTAATTCTTCTTCCCTTTCACGAACGACTTGTAATAACCTCTCATAGTCTTCTGGCTTACTCACATCTAATGGACAATAGCGAAAATTATCTAAAAAACCTTCCAGTTCTGGAGTACCTTCTTCTCTATGACGGGAAAACGTCTCTATTGATTCTTTTATTCTTTCTTGAAAATCTACATGAGATACTTGACGTCTCCCAAGCCCGATAACGGATATTTGCTTTGGAAGCTTTTGATCTCTATATAAATTATATAGTGCTGGGTAAATTTTGCGTTTCGCTAAGTCCCCTGTCGCTCCAAATAAAACAAAGGTCATTGATTCCAATTTCAGTCCCCCTCTTGTTGTATAATCCTTGTCAATATTTTAAAAATGAATTGTACAGAAGCTCATGTTTTATAAAAACAAAGAGTTATCAAATCCCAATTCTTTTTATACCTTTCGCTT
>NZ_JBNLYE010000031.1:0-29544 GCF_050172095.1 Bacillus sp. GMs2/2 | reverse complement strand
GGAGACAATGAGTAAATTTTTCTTCAATCATAATCCAGCAACAGTAGAGGATGGAAGGCTTGTTAAATATGCTGAAATTATTTATGGAGAAGGTGGCCGTTCTGTATTAGAAAATTTAATGGTGAAGGCATCTATCAGATTGCGTGATCGTTATCCGAATAAATCTGACGAGCAGATCTCGAACCTAGTAAATAAAGGCATCCATGATATGTTTCAAAAATATGTGAGCGAGTAAGAGTGGCCAATGGCTGCTCTTATTTTTTTGTATAAGGATTGTAACTCTAGCTGAAAATAAACATGTATTCTGAAAAACGTAAAAAGGAGTGGGAAAGATGAGCAATGGAATTGGACGTTCGAAAGAAAATCTTCCAACTGATGCAAATCATGTGAGCGCGAAGGATCGTGCGTATCAAAAACGCATGGCAAAGCAAAAACAACAAGAGCGTAATGAGGATAGAGAATAACTCGAAATAAAGCTCCTTCTAAAGCAGAAGGAGCTTTATTTTGATAGAAAATGATTCGCGGTAACATAAAAGAGTCCACCGTTAATAATTTGCACTGTAATACGTGGTTCATACTGTTCTTGCAGAGCTTGTTTTTCAATTTCATAGCTCTCAGGAAGTTCGTCACTTTCTTCATAAAAACGGTTTAAAAGGTCTAAATCATGATTCCAACGCACTCTTGCTTCTTTTGCCCACGTATGGTCATCTTCTGCAATTATATTTTTTAAAGCGTCTTCTATGCGTTGTAAACCACTTTGAGGTTTAATGATGGGCGAGAGCGTAAAACAAAAATCAGGTATTTTTGGTGTAAGTTTAATGTTTGTTAATGTTTCATGAAAGTTTGCCATCATTGTTCCAGAAATGAGATGAATACCAATCGAGTGAAGGATGTCTTTTTTTCGATCACATTGATAGGAAACTTTTATATTAATACCGAGCCAAGGGTGGAGCGGTGTATGTGTTGCTCCATTATGTCTTACATCCTCATATAAACGTATGTATGAGCCTAATTCTTTTGTCGTTTGGAAAATTTGATGTAGACGTGGTGAACCGTAGTGAATAAGCTCACCATCATTTTCTTCATTTTCTGGATTTGTAATAAGAGTAAGGCGCATCGGATTCGGTACGCCCCCTGTTTTCTCAAGATAGTGCCAATAAAAAGGGCGATTCATTAATAATTTATCCATCTCAATTGTTAACTGTACATCTAATAAATGAGGAGAACGTTCTAAAATTTCACAGTTATTCGCCTCAAAGAAATTGTATAAGTAATTATGAATTTCATGTTGCTGCATAGCCTTGCACCTCAGCTTCATTTCGTTTCGCAAAGTCGATAATAGATGTTAAGTTTTCCATCTTAATTCTAATTTCACCTTCGCTTTTTGATTGCGCGAAAATTTCTTGAATGTGCGCGTCGATGTTTTTCATATTAATTCTCGTTAAAATTTCATCGAGTTCACCGATAACACGCTCGAATAAGTTGATTTTTTCATATAACAGTTTCAGAATATGTTCTTCAACAGTATGCTTTGTAGCTAAGTTATAAATATGAACATCATTTTTTTGACCGAGACGGTGAATACGTCCGATTCTTTGCTCAAGACGCATTGGATTCCATGGCAAATCATAATTGATCATATGGCTACAAAACTGTAAGTTAATCCCTTCACCACCAGCTTCAGTTGCAATTAATACTTGTGCGTGGTTTTGGAAAAGCTCCTTCATCCAATCTTTCTTCCCGCGTTTAAACCCGCCGCGGAATGGAACGGAAGAAATACCGTGTTGTTGTAAAAACCATTGTAAGTACATTTGTGACGCTCGATATTCTGTGAAGATAACGACTTTATCGTCAATTTCTTTTATAAGCTCAAGAGCTTTATTTGCTTTTGAGTTGAAAGGAATATGATTAATTTTGTCCATTAGCACATCGATATGTGGATCTTTTATATAATGTTCGTTTTCTTTCTGTCTTTTTTCTACATGCTTTTTCAATGAATAGTAAACAGCCTCACGACTACTACACGCTTCCCGTTTTAAAGTTAACGATGAGAAAGCAGATGTGAAGGCGTCTTGTCCTCGCCAATTTTCGATATCATTATATAGAGCTTGTTCTTGTTCATTAAACTCAACAAAAATTGTACGTACATGTCTCTTCGGCCAATCGATACCGGTATTATGTCGTCTATTTCGCACCATTACTTTATTAATGAGAGCTTTTAAGTCTTCATCTGATTCGGCTGAGCGATTTTTGGAAGCGTAATATTCTTCAAAGTTGGATTGATTGCCTAGATGTCCTGGCTTTAATAAAGAAACAAGGTTAAAAATTTCATCAATCTTATTTTGAACAGGAGTAGCGGTTAGTAATAAACAAAACTTCTTTTTTAATCGTTGTGCAAATTCATAGTTTTTTGTTTTATTATTTTTCAGTTTATGTGCTTCATCGATAATAATAAGGTCATATTCCAAGTTCAACACGATATCGCGATGTGGTGAACGTTTCGCAGTATCAATTGATGATACGATTACGTCAGCTTGTTCCCATGAGTAGCTTTTCTTTTGTGCTACAGCGGGAATGAAAAACTTTGTATTCAGTTCGTATGCCCATTGTGATACGAGAGAAGCTGGGACAAGTATAAGTACCTTTTTCACAAGCCCGCGGACCATGTATTCTTTCAAAATAAGTCCAGCTTCGATTGTTTTTCCAAGGCCTACTTCATCTGCTAGAATCGCTTTACCGTTCATTTGTTCAATCACATTTTGAGCGACTTCTAATTGATGCGGAAGCGGTGTGAAATGGGATAAATGTTTCGGTGCTTGTAGTCCATCAAAAGTAGGAACAAGTAACGATTTTTCTGTTTCATAAGCTAAGTGATATAAATCCCAGTTTGTCCAAGGACCATCTTCGTCAATTCTATTTAAAAAATTGTTTTGCCATGTCCGATCTACGGAAATATCGACATTCATTACAACTCTCCCACCTTTTATAAACTAAAGTAATTATTTTTTAATGTATGATGATTTGCCTTAAAAGAAGGCATAATTATCGTTATTAAAGGCTATATGATAGACAATAATAAAGTATTAAATCTCAAAAGCTGTATTTATTGTGTTTTAACATAAAAAATTCTAAATTATTTTTTATGCTAGAATATTGATGAAATATAGCGAATGATGTTAGGATAATGGTGTGAAATGTGTGGAATCTTTCGTATTTTATCCAAGAAAGTGATTTTTTATTTACGCTTTCATAAAAAAATATAATGAGATTCCGTATATCCTATCTTTTCAGAATGAAAATGTTTAGAAAAGGGAAGCAACTTTTATTGATTTGTCAAAGCATAAGGGGGAGAGAGCATGATTACATTACAACGTACACCGTTATTTGATGTATACGCGAAGTATGGTGGAAAAACAATCGACTTCGGTGGTTGGGAATTACCAGTTCAATTTTCAAGCATTAAAGAAGAACACGAAGCTGTACGTACAGCTGCAGGTTTGTTCGATGTGTCTCATATGGGAGAAGTTGAAGTAAAAGGTGTAGATAGTTTAGCATTTTTACAACGTGTTGTTACAAATGACGTATCTACCTTAAAGGTAGGGGGCGCACAATATACAGCTATGTGCTACGAAAATGGTGGTACAGTAGATGATTTATTAATCTACAAACGTGGTGAAGAAGACTATTTATTAGTAATCAATGCATCAAATATCGAGAAAGATTACGAATGGTTAGCAAGTCATGTAATTGGCGATGCGACAGTAGTCAATGTTTCTAGTGAAGTTGCACAGCTTGCAATTCAAGGACCAAAAGCAGAAGGCATTTTACAAAAAGTTGTGTCAGAAGATTTGAAAGAAATTAAGTTCTTTAAATTTAAAAACGATATTCTTGTAGATGGAATTCCAGCACTTGTATCTCGTACAGGTTACACAGGTGAAGATGGATTCGAAATTTACTGTAAGAGTGAAGATGCTGCAAAACTTTGGGAGAAACTTCTTGAAGTTGGAGCAGAAGAGGGCTTAAAAGCATGTGGTTTAGGTGCTCGTGATACACTTCGATTCGAAGCAACATTACCACTTTATGGACAAGAATTATCAAAAGATATTACACCGATTGAGGCTGGAATTGGCTTTGCGGTAAAAACAAATAAAGAAGCAGACTTCTTTGGAAAAGCAACGTTAAAAGAGCAAAAAGAAAACGGTGCGCCTCGTAAATTAGTCGGCATCGAAGTAATCGAACGTGGAATTCCTCGTACGCATTACCCTGTATTTATTGGTGAAGAAAAAATTGGGGAAGTAACGAGTGGTACACAATCTCCAACGTTAAAGAAAAGCATTGGTTTAGCACTAATTGATGTAAAATACGCAGCAGTTGATACAGAAGTAGAAATTGAAATTCGTAATAAACGCGTCAAAGCAGTAGTTGTTCCAACACCATTTTACAAACGTTCAAAGTAACGGGGAGAGGGGTAGATTTCATGTTGCATCGTTATCTTCCAATGACAGAAGAAGACAAAAAAGAAATGTTACAAACGATCGGCGTTCAAACGATCGATGAATTATTCTCTGATATTCCAGAGAGTGTTCGTTTTAAAGGGGATTTAAAAATTAAAGAAGCAAAATCAGAGCCAGAGCTTTTAAAAGAGCTATCTCAAATGGCTAGTAAAAATGCTAACTTAAAAGAATACGCTTCTTTCTTAGGAGCAGGCGTATACGATCATTATGCTCCAGTAATTGTAGATCATGTTATTTCTCGCTCAGAATTTTATACAGCTTACACACCATACCAACCGGAAATTTCACAAGGGGAATTACAAGCAATCTTTGAATTCCAAACAATGATTTGTGAATTAACAGGAATGGATGTAGCAAACTCTTCTATGTATGACGGGGGTACAGCTTTAGCTGAAGCGGCAATGTTAGCAGCTGGTCATACTCGCAAAAAGAAAATTCTTGTATCTAGCGCGGTTCATCCAGAATCAAGAGCAGTACTTGAAACGTATGCAAAAGGACAAAATCTTGAAGTTGTTGAAATTAATCATAAAGATGGTGTAACAGATTTAGACGTATTACAAAGTGAAGTAGATGATACAGTTGCTTGTGTAATCGTTCAATATCCAAACTTCTTCGGACAAGTTGAAAAATTAGCTGATATTGAAAAAATCGTTCATCAACAAAAATCATTATTTATCGTTTCTTCAAATCCATTATCATTAGGCGCATTAACACCACCAGGGAAATTTGGTGCTGATATTGTAATCGGTGATGCACAACCATTCGGTATTCCAACGCAGTTTGGTGGACCGCACTGTGGTTACTTTGCAACAACGAAAGCATTTATGCGTAAAATTCCAGGACGTCTTGTTGGACAAACTGTAGACTCAGATGGTAAACGTGGATTTGTATTAACGTTACAAGCACGTGAACAGCATATTCGTCGTGATAAAGCGACATCTAACATTTGTTCAAACCAAGCGTTAAATGCATTAGCAGCTTCTGTTGCAATGACGGCACTTGGCAAACAAGGTGTGAAAGAAATGGCACGTCAAAACATTTCTAAAGCACAATATGCAAAACGTCAATTTGAAGCGAAAGGCTTCACTGTAACATTTGCTGGACCATTCTTCAATGAGTTTGTTGTAGATTGCAAGCGTCCAGTGAAAGAAGTAAACGATGCATTATTACAAAAGAATATTATCGGCGGTTACGACCTAGGCCGTGATTATAAAGAGCATGAAAACCATATGCTTGTAGCAGTAACTGAGCTTCGTACAAAAGAGGAAATTGACACACTTGTAAACGAAATGGGGGCTATCCAATGAAGAACCAAGACCAAGCACTTATCTTTGAAGTGAGTAAAGAAGGACGCATAGGATATAGCTTACCCAAATTAGATGTAGAAGAAGTGAAACTAGAAGATGTGTTTGAGAGCGATTATATTCGAGTAGAAGATGCAGAGCTACCAGAAGTATCTGAACTTGATATTATGCGCCACTATACAGCACTTTCAAACCGTAACCACGGTGTGGATTCTGGATTCTATCCACTTGGATCTTGTACGATGAAATATAATCCGAAAATTAATGAGAGTGTAGCTCGTTTCGCAGGATTTGCAAATATTCATCCGTTGCAAGATGAAAAGACAGTACAAGGTGCAATGGAATTAATGTACGACTTACAAGAGCATTTAATTGAAATTACAGGTATGGATACTGTTACTTTACAACCAGCAGCTGGTGCACACGGAGAATGGACAGGTTTAATGTTAATTCGTGCATACCATGAAGCGAATGGTGACTTTAACCGTACGAAAGTAATTGTTCCTGACTCTGCTCACGGAACGAACCCAGCATCTGCAACTGTAGCTGGTTTTGAAACAATTACAGTAAAATCAAATGAAAATGGCCTTGTTGACTTAGAAGACTTAAAACGTGTTGTAAACGAAGAAACAGCAGCACTTATGTTAACAAATCCTAATACATTAGGTCTATTCGAAGAAAATATTTTAGAAATGGCAGAAATCGTCCATAATGCAGGCGGTAAATTATACTATGATGGTGCAAACTTAAATGCGGTATTAAGCCAAGCACGCCCAGGAGATATGGGATTTGACGTTGTGCATTTAAACCTTCATAAAACATTTACAGGTCCTCACGGCGGTGGTGGCCCAGGTTCTGGTCCAGTAGGTGTGAAAGCTGATTTAATTCCGTACTTACCAAAACCGATTTTAGAGAAAACGGAAAATGGTTATCACTTCAACTACGACCGTCCAGAAGCAATTGGTCGTGTGAAACCATTCTATGGTAACTTCGGAATTAACGTTCGTGCATACACGTATATTCGCTCTATGGGTCCAGATGGATTGCGTGCAGTAACTGAGTATGCAGTATTAAATGCGAACTATATGATGAGAAGATTAGCGCCATTCTACGATCTTCCATTCGATAGACATTGTAAGCATGAATTTGTATTATCAGGTCGTCGTCAAAAGAAACTTGGTGTACGTACATTAGATATTGCAAAACGTCTGCTTGATTTCGGTTATCATCCACCAACAATTTACTTCCCATTAAATGTGGAAGAATGTATTATGATTGAGCCGACAGAAACAGAATCAAAAGAAACATTAGATGGTTTCATTGATAAGATGATTCAAATCGCTAAAGAAGTAGAAGAAAATCCAGAAGTTGTACAAGAAGCACCGCATACGACAGTCATTAAACGTTTAGACGAAACGATGGCTGCACGTAAACCAGTTTTACGTTATGCGAAGCCAGCTCCTGTACAAGTTTGATTAAAATAACAAAAGAAGAACTCGCTGAGGCGGGTTCTTTTTTTGTATGGATAATTTGTCCCGGATTAACGGACAGTAAACTCTCAACTCAAAACTTAGCTGGTGCAAAGAAGCCAGGTGGGAGATAAACTGTCCGTAAATGCCCGATTGGTTCAACTAATAATCAGTGGGGATGAACAAAAATCCCCGCTGATTAAAGTTTCACTTTATGCAGAAATAGTGAAGAAAATGTTAAAAAAATATGTTTTTTGTTTCCTAATGGTGTAAAGGTGTAGTTTTATAGGTAGTTTTGTTGAAAAAGTCGGTTTGATAAAAGTATTTATTTTTGTTAGAATTTTATTGAAATTAAGAAGATGTGATGAGGCAAAGATTACTCATTTTTATGTATATGTGAAAAAACGAGCAAGACGGGGGTGAAATTTTGGGATATCGATGTTATAGAATGGTATACCATTTAGAAAATGGAGAAACAATTAAAGATGTAAAAGAATTTTGCTATCGGGACCAAGGAAAAGTGTTAGAAAGAGTAGCAAATCGTGTAATGGATAATAGAGAAGTGACGGCGATTGATAAACAAGGAACAATCATTTCAATAGCATGTGAGGACATTGTAAAGGTAGAACTTGATTACATAACAGAAAGTTAACCTTGAGTCATATCGAATTATTCGATAAAATAAACTGTTGAATGGTGAAGTGAGAAGAGAGGAGTTTATCATGGGTAGTACAAGACACTTTTATATGTTTATCTTAGCGTTTGTTCTTGTTGTGGCATTAACGATTTACTTAATTGTTGACAGCAGCTGGTACAATACAGTTCATCCGGCATTCCTTCTGTTTATGTATATAGGAATTGCAGTAGTAAGTTTCGGAATGAGAGACGAGATGTTAGATCGCTTTGAAAAGTGATACATATACGAAAGACCAACAGGAAAATGTTGGTCTTTTTTTCTTGGGGAAATTTCAAAAAGGCACCTTCTTCAATAACGACAATACGAGAGCAGTAGTTTATAAAAAGAAACGCTATTTGGCACATCTTTCGGAGTATGTAATATAAAGCTGAAAACGATGATGAGAATAAGAAATAGGAAAAATAAAAATAGAATTTGCTTATGTATAGAATTTTGCATATTATCCACTCCTTTTTTAGTTAGTATGTCCAAAAGAAAGGAGTGTATGAAAAATTTTAGGAGGGGAGAATGATGAACAAAAGAAAATGGTTATATAGAATAGGGGTATTTTTATTTTCAATCGGTCTCATATTAGCAAATTTTTATTCTAATATACCACCACTATTTCCAAGTTTACATAAAGGGGTTGGTATAAGTATTGCCATAATTGGTCTGTTTTGTCTTATCACATGTAACTTCTACAGAAAGTCTGAATGAATATAAAAAAGGACAGTTATTCTTTTTCAGAAATACTGTCCTTTTTAAATAACTTATTCCATAGTTTGGTGATACTCCATATAATGACGATTGCAATGGAGGCGATAATGGACCAAACAATCGATATAATTTCAAGTGTCATGTTAGGAAGGAATGTGAGAATGGATAATACTTTATGAAACAATGATTCTATTATATGAAAACTTATTTGTAATAGAATGACGATACAAAGTGTGATCCATGCTAATATTTTCTTTCCTTGTTCTTTCCGCATGACATTCACCTCACGTTAGCTTAATAGTTTTAAGCCAACAGCGCCGCATAAAATGCAGCTTAAGAAAGCAAGACGACGCCAATCCGCTGATTCTCGGAAAATGAGAATGCCTAGAAGTGCACTTCCAGCAGTTCCGATTCCAGTCCAAATCGCGTAAGCAGTTCCCATCGGTAATGTGTTCATCGCAAGAGATAAGAAGAAGAAGCTTACGCCGAAGTTAGCGATTAAAATAACTTTTGGTGCCCAGCCTTTCTTTTCAGTGGCTACTTTCATAAAGAGTACACCAATAATTTCACAAATACCAGCTAGAATTAAAAATACCCAAGCCATTTTATGCAGCCTCCTTCGCTTCTTTTTCTTCTGTTACTCGTTTTAAACCAATTACTCCGAAGAAGATTAAACCGATTAATAAAACTTTTACGATAGAGAAAGGTTCTCCGAAAATGAAAATCTCTGTAAGAACGATTCCACCAGCTCCGATTCCTGTAAAGACTGCGTATACAGTGCCGACAGGTAAATCTTTATAAGCTCTAAATAATAAGACGAAACTAATTGTAATTAATAGAGCAACACCAGCCCATTCAAGTGGTGCCGCTGCTTTTTTTAGTCCAATCACCCAAAAGATTTCAATAATACCAGCGATGATTACATAAATCCATGCCATATGTCATTTCTCCTTCCTACCAGTCGTTAGGTAAAGGGCTTAAAAACGACGCATTGCAAAGGGCAATCCGTCAGTTTGAAAGTCCGCGCCAAAATACTTTCCAAGAAGCGTCTAAACGTGTCTCAAAACGATTTAAACCTGCGTATAATAGTTCAACCATAAGACCGTCGAGTAAGCATAGAAAAGCCTCTAAGGCATCTTTTACTTCAATGTTATGCAGCTCATCTTGTTCGCTTGCTCTTTTAAATACAGGGAATAAAAGTTTTCCGACGTTTTCAATGTGTACATTTGCTTTATTAATAATTTGTTCGCGAAATGCATCAGGCGGAAAATAAGAAGTTCGTAACCAAAACATTGATTCTTCACTTTCACCAAATCGTTTTGCATACCCTTTTAATAATTTTAAAAGCAATTCTTCAGTGGACGAATTGGAAAAGCTTTCGATATCGCCTGTGAAGCTCTGCAAATCTTTTTGAAGAGCAGATTCTAAGCATATGAAATATAGCTCTTCTTTTCCTTTAAAGTGTGCGTAAATCGATGGTTTTTTAATCCCAACTTCTTGAGCAATATTTGCCAATGAAGTTCCTTCATAGCCGTAGCGTGCGAAATGAGAAAGTGCTACAGCTTTAATGCGGTTTGCTGTCATTTTCATCCCCTACCTACCGTTCGTTAGGTTCATTATATGAGATGGGAAATATAAAGTCAATAGGTGAAGAGCTGAGAAAGAGCGTTATAAGTAACGCTCTTTTTAGACAGTCTCTCGCTCAATTAAATGGAATGAAAGTTCTTTTGCACTGCCGACAATTTGCTCGCTTTGGATCTGCTTATGGAATAAAGAAAAAGCATGTGAGCCCATTGCGAGACCGGGATGTTCAATTGTGGAAATTTCTAATGCCTTTGAAATTTCATGATTATCAAATCCAAGGATAGCAAGGTCTTCAGGTACTCGAATACCATGTTTTCGAGCCTCTGTTAATAAACCAGCTGCAACTTGATCGTTCGCTGTGAAAATAGCAGTTGGACGATTTTTCATATTTAAAATACGATGGAGTATTTGTGCTCCGTCCTGCATTGTATAGCATTGGTGGAAAATCCATTCAGGATGCAACGTTTTCCCTTCGTTACGAAGTGTATCGGCGAACGCTTTTTCGCGCTCCATGGAATTTACACTTGTTTTTCTTGCTAAACAAATTCCGATTTTTTCATGGCCTCTACTTAGTAAATAGGCAGTACCGAGACGGAAACCTTCATAATGATCTACGTAGATGGATGAAATGAGGGGATGCTTCATTTTTTCACATGAAATAATAGGGGCAAATTTTGCAAAAGGTTCGATTTGTTCCCAAGAGCTCGTTCGGGAGCAAATAATCATCCCATCAAATTGTTTCATTTTCATCATTTCAAGAACACGAATTTCTTCAATGCTATCGTAATTCGTTTGACATAAATTAATGTGATATCCGGCAGCTAACGCTTCGTTTCCGATTCCTTCAATAATCGTACTGAAGTAGGGGAGGTTAATGAAAGGAAGCATAACGCCAATTGTATATGTTTTCCCTCTTATTAAATGGACAGCATTTATATTTTTTGCGTAGTTTAATTCTTCAACAGCATCTAGAACACGCTTACGCTTTTCTTCTTTTACGTAAGGGTGATTATTCAGGACACGAGAAACAGTTGATATCGATACACCAGCAGTTTTAGCAATTTGTTTTATATTGGCCATATGTATCACCTCTTTCCCTTATTATAAAGGGAAAATAATAAGAAAGAAAAAATCTTGACCTGAAAAGCTTTTCACAAACTATGGTATTAATAAGACTTCTTTTTATTCGCGTAACCTTTTCACTTGGGCGTAAGAATGATAGGGGTCTTTTTTGTTTGCAAAAAGTGTTGTCAAAATGTGTGAGAATAACGTGGAAAGTTTTCAAAGGTGGAGTTTGGTGACAAAGCGAATATGAAGAGAATATCAACGCTTCGTTCGTTAAGAGAGCGGTATGAAAGGGCGGAAACAAATTGAAAAAAAGAATCATTTGTTTCGTGTTTTCTAGTTTCATGCTTAGTTCGTGTTCGTTTCAGCAAACGATGCAAGAAGAAAAACACTTTGTGGGAACAACAGGAGGAGCTATGGATCGTGTTACGGATCCTATTCCGCTAAAGGAACTTCCAAAATATTTTCCGGTGAAGTTTAAAGTTCCAACGTTTTTACCGTACGACATTACAAGTGATGTGAAGGGGGAAGTAAGAACGCTTGGGAAAAAGAACACTGTCTTAACGATTAAATATAAACAGAAGGAGTCAGGTAGAAATGAGTATATTGAGTTAAATGTCGCGAACTTTCCTTATAGTTTTCCGGATCTTGTGGAAGAGAAGCGATTTCAAGAACAAATGAAACTGAATAATGGAACGTCTGCTTATTTTAAAAATAAAGATGATTATGAACGTGGTGACGAATTTGCTACGCTTATATGGAAAGAGAAAGGAATTGAATATCAACTGCTGTATCGGAATGTAGAAGAGAACGATGAAAAGGTAATCAAGCAGAATTTATTATACATTGCGAATAAGATGAAATGAAAAAACTAGCTGATTTATTCAGCTAGTTTTTTGTATGTTATTATTTCTTTTTAATTTTGCCTGTCCAAGATTTAAATCCACCTTGTAATTGGTAGAAATCTTTGTAGCCTTGTTTTTTTAAGTATTGCGCTGCACGACCTGTACGGAATCCGCTTTGGCAATATAAGTAAACAGGTTGATCTTGACGAAGTTCTTTATGACGAAGGCGAATTTGTGATAACGGAATGTTACGTGCACCTAAAATATGCCCTGCGTTATATTCGTCTGCTTCACGAATATCGATAAGCTGTGCTTTACGGTAGCCAGCGCGAAATTCTTCTTCTGTAAGAGTTTTAATTAATTTTTTCTGATAGAAGTACATCCATACAGTGTAGCCGATAAATGCTACGATTACGGCTAATAAAATAATCCAAGTTGTTGACACGATTCTATCGCTCCCTTTTTTCTTATCCTACTTTCAATATTATAATGCCCTTATGTATTTATGCAACAGATTCATTTGCATATAAGAAGAAATTTCGTATTCTTTCACAAATTTTGTCGAATTTGGTAGACTAGAGAATGTGAAAAATAATTGGTTATATGAGGTGCAGGATGGGAAAAGAAAAATGGTGTTATATTAACTCTGGTCAATGTTCACCGGCATTTAATATGGCGTTAGATGAATGTTTATTAAATTGGCAAAGTGACAAGAAAATGCCACCAACAATTCGTTTTTATGAATGGGAAGTACCAACATTAACAGTTGGATATTTTCAACGTGTTGAAAAAGATATTAATATGGATGTAGTTAACGAAAAGAAATATGGATTCGTTCGTCGTCAAACAGGCGGCAGGGGTGTACTACATGACAAAGAGTTAACGTATAGTGTTATTGTGTCTGAAGATCATCCGAACATGCCGAAAACAGTTACAGAAGCGTATCGTGTTATTTCGCAAGGTTTATTAGATGGTTTTAAGGCATTAGGGTTAGAAGCCTATTATGCAGTTCCAAAAACAGAAGCAGATCGTGAAAATTTAAAAAATCCACGTTCAGGCGTATGTTTTGATGCACCATCTTGGTATGAAATTGTAGTGGAAGGACGAAAAATTGCTGGTAGTGCTCAAACACGTCAAAAAGGTGTTATTTTACAGCATGGATCGATTCCATTAGAAATTGATTTAGATGAACTATATGATCTATTTTTATTCCCAAATGAACGTGTGAAGGAACGTATGAAGAGTATGTTCTCTTCTAAAGCAGTAGCAATTAATGAATTAACAGACCGTACATTTACGATAGAGCAGTTAATTAAAGCGTTTGAAGTTGGTTTTGAAAAAGGATTAGATGTAGAACTTGTTCCATATGAATTAACAGAAGAACAGTTACATGAAGTTCAAACGTTAGCGAAAGAAAAGTATGAAAGTAATGAGTGGAATTATAAAAAATAAGAGATGGCGATAGCCACCTCTTATTTTTTTATAGTAAATTAAGTACTTTTTCTACTTTGATTCCTTTATCTTGTAAAGAACGAAGGCGACTTACAACGTCCATAATTTCTTTGTCAAATGTAACGCTAATACCTTGGCTTTGTAGTTCTTCTTTTAAGCTTTCAATAGAATCATCTATGTCGATGCCAAGCTCGTAATCTTGACAAACTTCAATTGTCTTTTTCACGAGTTTAACATAATTTTCTTGTAGTTTTGAATTTGTTTCAGTCAAAGCAGGCTGCTTCGGTTTTGCAGGAGCAACCGGTGCTGTCTCTTGCTTTGTAACTGGAGTAGGGACTGCTTTTTTCACAGGCGCTGGAGTAACTAGTTCTACAGCTGCTTCTACGCTTACTGGCTTCGGTGTCGGTACCGGAGTAGGCTTAGGTGCCATAGCAGGTGTTTCCACACGCGTAACAGGCTTAGGAGCAGGTGTAATTGTTTTTGGAGCTTCTACAACTACTTCTTTTTTCGGTGCTACTTCTACCTGTGTTTCTTCTTGCTCGGCAGCTTCTTTATTTTCTTTACTCCACATAACGCGTTCAATTTCTAGAGAAACATTGTTTTTGTTCATCGCTGTTAATGTAACTTTACCAACTTCAGCGTTTCCAGTGAAATCAACAATTTTATAAATAACACTCTTGTTCCAATCCACGTTTCCGCTCAAAAATAATTCTTCGTTACATTTCGGCGTTAAGCCCTCGATTTTAATTTCTGCGTTTACACCGTTTTCACTATATACCATAATTAGCGAAGCATTTACATCTTCGTCTGCTAACATTAGTTCACGTACCATTTTGCCGGTGCGTACTTGCGTTTTCTTCTTAACTGACATCTAATTTCTCCTCTCAAAAATTCAGTAATAATAAAAAAATCGTATAACGAAAAATAATTGCTCACGAAGATTTATGATACCGATAATAAAAGCATCACGTCAACAATTAACTTTAATTATTTTGCATTTTTCTTATTTTCTTTATGAAATTTTTCAATTTGTAAAATTAGACAGAAGAAAAAACAGCCTTTTGAAGGGCTGTTAAAATTTAGATGTTTTATATAAAAATTTGTACAAAATATAAAAAGAAAGTGTAATAAGAGCACCTTGCAAAATAGACAAATTATAAAATAAGTATGGTTTTGTTTTGAAAAATACGTTTGCAAAAACTGATAAGACAAAAGGTATAAATACCGATAATAAGAGAAGTGCTTTTTGTTTCCAGGAAACTAATATTGTAAAAGAGAAACGTCTAAATAAAGAAAAAGTTATGAAAGCACCAATTGTTAAAACAATAGCAGATAATATTGTTCCGGGAATACTAAATGGAATTCCTGAAGTGTTTGTATTTGAAAATAGTTTTTGCATAAGAGTAGTGAATGTATCGTATCCAATTTGAACAGCTAATAATAAACTAACTGCAAACCCAATAACGGCAGCTTGTTGGAAAGAATTTTGATGTTCCGAAGAGTTAATTAATTCATCGCAGTAAGCTTTTAAATCCTCTCCGAAAATATCATGCGCAGTTTTACCGTCTTCTTGCGCTTCTACAAGATGATCCAATATTTCTAAAAGTAATTCTTCCATTTGTTTTTGTGGAACGCTAGTAAGGCGTAAATAAATAAGCATATCACCATAAGCAGCTTCGTTTTCGGGTGTTAATAACTTTCTTTTTTTATTGTTTAACTGAACCATTTCTTTTTCAGTCATGACCTCGTCACTCCTTTTTAAAGTCCAAGTATTCTTTTTTGAAGAAAAGTTTATATAGTACATAGCAAGAGATGGCAAGCAAAGTACCGGTCCAAGGTGAAACTTGTAATGTAGTATAGGGATTTTTTATAAATAAAAAGGAAATACCGATTAATAGCATCCATAGGCTATGACGTATTAAAAAGCTTCCTATATGCCTCCAAATAGTTGTTTTATTTTTAAATAAATCAGTGTTAATAAAATCGAAGACAAAACGTATCATAAGATGTACGGATAATGTAAATACAAGCAGATAAATGAAATCAATGTGTACAAATTTAAAACGTGCTTTATCTGCAAATAAGGGTAATACAAATGCAATTACGGACGAAATAGCAAAGTATATTGCTAGCAGGTAACAAGTTATAAATAAAGGAATTGATAATTGTTCCCATAAACTTTGCTTCGGTAGGGCGGCAATTAACTCGTCACAGTACGCCTGTAAGTCGTCTCCAAAAATATCATAAGCATTTTTTTCTTTTTGCTGGGCTTCAATAAGGTGATCTAGAATTTCAATTAGCAGTTCTTCTGCGTGGTATTCTGGCACTTTAGCTAAGCGGATGTATATTAACATGTCACTATAGGCGATTTCATTTTCTGTAGTTAATAATTTACGCTTTTGGTTATTTAATTCGATTAAATCTTTCGCCTTCATCCCCATCACTCTCCTTGTAATAAATTGTTTACGGTCGTTGAAACCATTCCCCAGCTTTTTTTAAATTCTTCAAGTTGTTCTAGCCCTTTATCGGTTACGTGATAATATTTTCGCTTTGGACCGAGTGAGGAAGCTTTTAATGTTCCTTCAATCAATTTTTCTTTTTGCATACGTAACAATAATGGATATATGCTTCCTTCGCTTACAAATGTAAATCCGTGTTTATTTAATTTTGTACTCAGTTCATATCCGTACACTTCTTCTTGTGAAATGATGTATAGGATGCACCCTTCGAGCACGCCTTTTAACATTTGGCTGTGCATGATTTCACCACCTTTTATTCAGGTAACTTGCGTTGCAAGGTAGCTGGTATCCAAATTATAACATTCAGTAACTTGCAACGCAAGTTACTGGGGTGGAAAACTTTAATGTCCCCCATACTAACGAGAGGGCGAAAAGCATATGAGACCATTTATGCCAAAGCTCGTTTACTTTGAACGAAAGGCACTTGAATATCCACTTGGTTTTATAGTTGCGCCAATTTAAATGCATGAAGAATGGGAAGAAGGAACCGTAAACTATTTGAGCGACAAAGATATGACGATACCAAATTTAACGTTTGAATTGATTCAGCATCGTTTTCCAAAACCATCGGAAAATATGTATATAAAAAGGATGATGCAGCAGTATTGGAAGAAACGATAAGAGGTTATATAAATGAGTTTTTTCCTAATGCAGAAATACAATATTTTACTTAAGGGGGGTCTGCATGCAAATACAGATTCTTTTTTGTTTTATATATTTAGGCTCGTTTTCAACTTGTCACGTTATTCTTTCTGGTGTATCATTTTATTGATTGCTTCGTACGGAATAAGCAAAATGAACTTGGATGGAGGAAACCGATGCCTACCCCTAGTATGGAAGATTATATTGAACAAATTTATTTGTTGATTGATGAAAAGGGTTACGCCCGCGTATCTGATATTGCTGAAGCGCTTAGTGTACATCCATCCTCTGTAACAAAAATGGTGCAAAAATTAGACAAAGATGAATATCTAATTTATGAAAAATATAGAGGGCTTGTATTAACAACAAAAGGTAAAAAAATCGGAGAACGTCTCGTATATCGTCATGACTTGCTAGAGCAATTTATGCGTATTATCGGTGTGGATGAAAGTAAAATTTACAATGATGTAGAAGGAATTGAACATCATTTAAGTTGGGAAGCAATTGATCGCATTGGTGATTTAGTGGAATACTTTGAACAAGATGCAGTCCGAGTGGAAACACTTCGTGGTGTTCAAAGAGCAAATGAAGAGAAAAGTAATTAAGGGGAACGTATGGCGTTTCCTTTTTTATTTCAATTCGAAAAGGATGGGAGAATTATGAAAGCAATTATTTTTGATTTTGATGGATTAATTGTGGACACAGAAACGATATGGTTTCACTCTTTCAGAGATGCTGTTCGTGAATACGGCGGGGAACTACCTTTAGAGGAATTTGCGAAATGCATTGGAACAACAGATGAGGTACTTTATACATATTTAAATGATCAATTAAAAGAGAAGTTTAACAAAAGTGCATTAAAAGAAAAAGTGGCAACTTTACATAAAGAGAAAATGAGAATACCAGAAGCTCGTGACGGGGTAAAAGAATATTTAGAAGAAGCGAAAGAAATGGGATTAAAAATCGCACTAGCTTCTAGTTCTTCTAGAGAATGGGTTATTCATTTTTTAGAAGAGCTACAAATTCGAGAATATTTTGAAGTAATTAAAACGAGAGAAGATGTTGAGAAGGTAAAACCAGATCCAGCTCTTTATCGAGTTGCAATAGAAGAATTAGGAATTAAGCCGTCTGAAGCTGTTGTATTTGAAGATTCATTAAATGGATTGAGAGCAGCAGTTGCAGCGGGATTAACGTGCGTTGTGGTACCTAATGATGTGACACGGAATTTACCATTTGAAAATCATCATCTTCGAATTGAAAGTATGAGAGAGAAAAGTTTAAAAGAAGTGCTTCAAAGTATAAAAAAAGACCGTATTTCCTAAAAGGAAGCACGGTCTTTCTTTTTGCTTTTTTTGCCTTCAATGACAGTTAAATGAGACTGTTTTCTTTTTCGTTTCAAAGTGGAAGAATTCCCTTTTTTACTTTTGTCATTAGAAGTATTTGACTTAAAGAAAGAATTGCCTAGGGGTGCTACATTTTGTTTCCCATGTTTGCGGTTCGATTGTTTTGCCGCACGCTTATATGAGCTTTGTGAATTTGCAGAACCACTGGAATTTGTAAACATCTTGTATAGCAAGTAAAAGATACCAACAACAAGTAACATGTACCCGATATTTCTTAATACACCCATGGGATTTGTAATAACAGATGAAACAAGGCCGAATATTGCCAATCCGATAATAAGCACAAATATAGCGAAAGTAAACGAACGACCGTTCATAAGGGACACCTCCTAAAAACGTATATTAAAATTAGTATATTAACGATGAGGAAAGGAGTTGAACACCATTTTTAAATAATTATTGTTTGTTCTCTAAACGTAATAATTCTTCAAACGATGCAATTGCTACTTCCACTTGATCATCTGTTGGTTCTTTCGTTGTTAATAGTTGTAGCCATAATCCAGGATATCCAAGTACGCGTAATACGGGAATATCTCGTAATCGATTTGTAAATTGTAATACTTCAAAAGAAATACCAAGTACAACTGGAATTAATAAAATTCGGTTTATAACTCGTGCCCAAAGAGGATCTGTAGGGACTAGGAAATAAACGAACATTCCAATAATGACTGTAAATATAATAAAGCTACTGCCACATCTATAATGGAGACGAGTTTGCTTTTGAACGTTTTCTACAGTCAGAGGAAGGTTATTCTCGTAAGCATTGATTACCTTATGCTCTGCACCGTGATACTGAAATACCCGCTTAATAAGTGGGGTTAAAGAAATAAAGTATATATAGCTCAATAATAGCATGAGCTTAATGACACTTTCGACAATGATTTGCCCAGTATGAGACGGGAAAATCGGTCTTGTTAATTCAGCTAATAGTGCAGGAACTGCTGTGAAAATGACTTTACCGAATATAAAAGATAAAACGCCAACAGCTGCAACTCCTAATACCATCGTTAATTTTGATTGTTCTTCTTTTTTATTTGCAATTTGTTCATCATCTTCTGGGTGGACGTCAAATCGTTCTGAAGCGAAGTTTAAATGCTTTGCTCCATTCGCACTTGCATCCACAATAGCGGCAATCCCTCGTAAAAATGGAATTTTTTTTAGGGTAGATAGTACTTTATTACGAACGCGTGGTAATCGATAAAATTCAATCGATTTATCTTTACGACGAACCGCTGTAACAGTATATTCTCTACCGCCAAACATAACTCCTTCTATGACCGCTTGCCCGCCATATATTTGTTTTGACTCTTCTGCCATGTTAACACCAACCTGTATTTGTTTCTCTCTTATGTAGAAAAAGAGGCAATTGTCATACTGGGTTCTGTCGTTTTGAAATAAGACAATCACCGAGTTTCCTTTATTTTATCGGCAAATACAAGTAGATGACAAGGGAAAATGTTATGAGAGTCGGACATTTCTTATTCTTTTTATAGACAAATTTCGCAGGATTTAAACATGCTTCAAAATAGTTTCGGGCATACTATTGAGCGGAGGTGTCGATGTGAGTCAAGAACAATTAGGAACAAGGAATTTTGTGCAGATTGGTTTGTTTGGTGGAATCTTTTGGGGCGGGGTATGGTATTTCCTTCATATATTTTCATTCACGGAGGCGGGCCCGAATTATTTCCTTTTACCATTTGCGTTTGGAAGTTGGAAAGAGGGTGTATGGGGCAATGTGTTCGGAATAGTGTGTATGGGACTTCTTTCAATTTTGATTGCCTTTTTGTATAAAGCATTTTTTGCAAAGTTTGAAGGGATTATAGCGGGAATTATTTATGGGCTATTTTGGTGGGCACTACTGTTTTTGGGGATGGGTTTAATGGCTCCTGTTATTAAAAGTGCGCTCCATTTACCAAAAGAGACAATTGTGACGACAATATGTATTTTTATATTGTATGGTGTGTTTATAGCATATTCTGTTTCTTACGCAGTAAATAGCAATAAAGCAGAACAAGAAGGGTAAGAGAAGACGAACTATTCAAATAAGTAACTCCTATGTTAAAATATTGTATAGATATTTAATATTAAGGAGTTTTAAGAATATGAAAAAGTTACTCCTCGTAAACGGTCCTAACCTAAATCGCCTCGGTGTTCGTGAGGTAAATGTATATGGAAAGGGCACGCTAACGACACTTGAAGCAGATATGAAGCAAGAAGCAGAAACAATGGGAGTGGAGTTAGAATGTTTCCAATCGAATCATGAAGGTGCCATTATCGACATTATTCATGAAGCGGAAGATATATATGAAGGGATCATTTTAAATCCGGGAGCATTTACGCATTATAGCTATGCGATTCGTGATGCCATTGCGAGCATTTCGATTCCTGTTATTGAAGTACATATTTCTAACATTCATCAGCGTGAATCGTTCCGTCATGAATCTGTGACGGCAGCTGTTTGTGCAGGTCAAATTGTAGGATTTGGTTTTTATGGCTATAAGTTAGCGTTATTTGCATTAATGGAGAAATTGAGGGAGGCATAAAGTAATGGAGAAAATTGAAAGATTACGAAGTGCATTTGATGAGGCTGGTATTGACGGTATTTTGTTAACAAATGAACATAGTCGTAGATATATGGCTAACTTCACAGGAACAGCAGGCGTTGTTCTTATTTCAAAAGATCGTGCTCAATTTATTACAGATTTCCGTTACGTCGAGCAGGCAAGTAAACAAGCGGTTGGATATGAGGTTGTACAGCACGCAGGATTGATCATTGATGAAGTGGCAAAGCAAGTGAAAGAGCTTGGAATTCAAAAGCTTGGTTTTGAGCAAGATACTCTTACATATAGTTCTTATTCAGTGCATAAGGAAGCGATTGATGCTGAATTTATCCCGACTTCTGGACTTGTAGAAAAGTTACGCTTGATAAAGACTGATTCAGAGATTAAGATATTAAAGGAAGCTGCACAGATTGCAGATGCTGCCTTTGAGCATATTCTATCATTCATTCGCCCGGGAGTATCTGAAATTGAAGTGTCAAATGAACTTGAATTTTTCATGAGAAAACAAGGAGCAACATCTTCTTCGTTTGATATTATCGTTGCTTCAGGTCTTCGTTCGGCATTACCGCACGGCGTGGCATCTGAAAAAGTGATAGAAACAGGAGATTTCGTTACATTAGACTTCGGCGCTTATTACAAAGGATATTGCTCTGATATTACTCGTACGATTGCAGTCGGTGAACCATCTGATAAATTAAAAGAAATTTATAATATCGTTTTAGAAGCACAACTACGTGGTGTGAACGGTATTAAAGCTGGTTTAACAGGTCGCGAGGCTGATGCGCTAACGCGTGACTACATAACGGAAAAAGGATATGGTGAATACTTTGGACACTCTACTGGTCATGGAATAGGTCTTGAAATCCATGAAGCACCAGGTTTAGCGTTCCGTTCTCATACAGTACTTGAACCAGGTATGGCTGTAACAGTAGAACCAGGTATTTATATTCCAGGTATTGGCGGCGTACGTATTGAAGATGATATCATTGTGACAAGTGAAGGTAATGAAGTAATTACGAAATCACCAAAAGAACTTATTATTTTGTAATACACAGGAGGATTTTTTTACATGATTTCAGTAAACGATTTTCGTACAGGTTTAACAATTTCAGTGGACAATGCCCTTTGGCAAGTACTTGATTTCCAACACGTAAAGCCAGGTAAAGGTGCTGCATTCGTTCGTTCTAAACTACGTAATCTTCGCACAGGTTCTGTTCAAGAGAAAACATTCCGTGCAGGTGAGAAAGTAGAAAAAGCACACATCGAAAACCGTCGTATGCAATACTTATACGCAAGCGGTGAGGCTCACGTATTTATGGATAACGGAACTTATGAGCAAATCGAACTTGGTGAAAAACAAATCGAGCGCGAGCTTAAATTCCTAAAAGAAAACATGGAAGTAGCAATCATGACTTACCAAGGCGAAGTACTTGGTGTTGAACTTCCAAACACAGTTGAATTACAAGTTACAGAAACAGAGCCTGGTATTAAAGGTGATACTGCTTCTAACGTAACAAAACCAGCTACATTAGAAACTGGTCTTGTTGTACAAGTACCAATCTTCATTAACGAAGGCGAAATGCTTATCATCAACACTGGTGAAGGTAAATACGTTTCTCGTGCATAGTAGAAAAGCACTCGTGATAATTCACGAGTGCTTTTTTTATAGGAAATAGGGTAGATAGTAAATAGCTGTTATTATAAAACTGACTAAAACAAGTGAAAGAGTACCCATAATAGATGGAGTCAAAACAATTTGAAATGGTTTTATTTCGCCAGTCTCAACGCCAGTTAATGTTTTACTTATTGCGTGATCTGTAATGTTATTTCTATGGTTACTCATAATAATTAACCACATAATTGCAAATATTGCTAAACTACCAAGGAAAAAGGTCTCTATAAATGACCAACCGACCAATAATGAAAAAAGATAAATAAGAGCTAATTCTACTACAACGGTTAAACTAACTTTCAATGCCTTCATATTTTTCCCCCTCATTCTGTAATTTCAACCAGTTTAAAAAATTTTCACGTGACACGACATGCAGAGAGCAAGGTGACTTTACTTCTTTCTCTAGTGCAGCGTGTTCGTCTGGAAACTTGTTTTCCACATGCAATGAAATATAAGGTAGTTTTTCTTGTGCTTTTAAAGAGCGGATATTATTCGTTTTAGCACCAGCAAATACGTAGGAAAGTTGTAAGTCTAAAAAGGCGATTTTAAAGATTTCTTTTTTAGCAGCCTCGTTATAGCCTTTTCCCCAGTACGGATAGCCGAGCCAACTACCAATGTGAGATTGCTTTTTCTCATTATTAATATGTTTAAGTGTGGTGAGGCCAATTATTTCATTTTCTTCATTCACAATCATTCTCGATAAGGATTTCTTTTGACGCTCTTCGTCTATTGCGAAAAGAAGAAATGTTTTCGTGTCTTCGATGTTTTCTACCGTTATCCCCAATGCATTTTTTATATGTGGATCACTTGATAGCTCGAAAATCACATTTGTATAGCATAAATCTAGTGGTAATAAAGTGACGTGCTGCATGGTTTAAACCTCTTTTAAATTAAATATACCATAATATACCATGAAATAATATGAATATTCAGATTGTAATTCGGAATTTAGAGAAAAATTATGTTTTTACTTCTGAAATAGACAACCTCTGCATATGGTTGTACAAATATATTCTTTTTTAGAATACGAAGTTAGTAACTGTTACGGGAGAAGGTGGAAGAATGAAACAGTGGCTAGCGGCAATGGAAACATCCGTGCTTGTTATGGGGGCACTTCGATTATTTTCAGGTAGTGCGGAGATATTTGCTGCTTTGCTTATGCTTTATGTGAATGATGCGAAGAAAGCGTTGTTTATAAATGGTATGTTGGCGTTTGTTGGACCTACCGTATTAATTTTAACAATGACAATTGGGATAGCGAGTGTAGCAAGTGAAATTTCTTTCTTGAAGCTCTTTTTTCTAGCGCTTGGAATTTGCTGTATTTTTATCGCATTACTGAAATAGTAAGTCGAGTATAGTGGGGAGAAGCCGATGAAAGAGGTATTAGAAGTTTTACCAAAAACGATGAAGTACTTAATTGAAGAATGTAAGCAATACGATGCTTTAGAGGAAATTCGTGTTCGAATTGGAAGGCCGCTAGAGTGTATTGCACACGGAAAGGTGTTTTTTTATGACTATATCACTACTGCAGAGGATGCTATTTACTTATTGAATAAGTTAAGTCAATTCTCAATTTATACGATGGAAGAGGAATTAAAACGTGGGTATGTGACGCTTCGCGGGGGGCATAGAATCGGGTTAGCAGGAAAAGTTATTACAGAAAAAAGCGCAGTGAAAATGATTCGTGATGTCTCTTCCTTTAATATTCGTATTGCTCGTCAAAAAATAGGGATTGCTGAACCGCTTTTGCCATATTTGTATGAAAAAAGGTGGTTAAACACGATGGTAATTGGCCCTCCCCAAACGGGTAAAACGACACTTTTAAGAGATGTAGCACGTTGCATGAGTCAAGGGGTAAGTGCTTCGGAAATTCCTTCCTGTAAAGTGGGGATCGTTGATGAACGGTCAGAAATTGCTGGTTGTGTGAAAGGGATCCCGCAATATGATTTTGGTACCCGAGTCGATGTGTTAGACGCATGTCCAAAGGCAGAAGGAATGATGATGATGATTCGTTCTATGAGTCCTGATATTTTGATCGTAGATGAAATTGGCCGTAAAGAAGATAGTGAAGCAATTATGGAGGCAGTGCATGCAGGTGTCCAGCTTTTTATAAGCGCACACGGATTTTCCTATGAGGATGTTGTGAGACGTCCATCGCTCAAGGCAGTGCTAGAGCTTGGTATATTTGATAGGTTTGTGGAGTTGTCAAAAGCGAGGGGTCCAGGAACGGTTATGCAGGTGAAAGATAAATATGGAAAACCAGTGTTATCAAATAGAAAGGCTGAGGGCGTATGGTGAAAATATTTGGTGCAGTGTTAATCGTTGCGGTCAGCACCTTTTTCGGGTTTTCGTATGCTAAAAGATACAGTGAGAGACCGAGGCAACTTAGGTTATTAAAATCAGCACTTCAATCATTAGAGGCAGAAATTATGTATGGACACACACCTTTATCTGAGGCTGCCGAGCGATTAGTTAAACAAATGCCAAAGCCATTAAATTGGATATTTCAAAGTTTCGCTAAAAAACTAGAAAGTGGAGAACAAACAGTAAGGGAAGCTTGGATAGATAGTTTGAAAGAGAATTGGAAGTTGACGGCTTTTCAACAAACCGAGTATGAAATACTGCAGCAATTTGGTGAAACGCTCGGGCAACATGATCGTGAATCACAACAAAAACATATTCGCTTATGTATTACACATTTGGAGAGAGAAGAAGAGGAAGCGAAAGCTTTACAACTGCAATACGAAAAAATGATTAAGAGCTTAGGGGTACTAGCAGGGCTACTTATTGTAATTTTACTGCTATAGGGGGGAGAAAGGCGATGTCCATTGATGTTGGATTAATATTTCAAATCGCCGGAATCGGCATTGTTTTAGCTTTCATTCATACTGTACTAAAAGAATTGAAGCGTGAGGATATTGCAAATTGGGTTATCCTTGTCGGTTTTGTCGTCATTTTATTTCATGTTGCATTTTTAATTAATACGCTATTCGACAAGATTAAAAGTGTCTTTCTCTTCCAGTAAAGGAGGCGGTTCGAATCGAAATTATACAAATTGTCGGATTAGGCCTCGTTGCTACGTTTTTAGCTGCTGTTTTGAACCAGCATAAATCTAGTATTACATCTTTATTTATTGTGTTCGTAGGTAGCGTGATGTTTCTTATTTTAATCGATCAAATTCATTCTATTTTACAAATGATTGAGAGAGTAGCGAATGAAGCGAAAGTTAGCAACGTCTACGTGGAAACGTTACTAAAAATTATTGGAATTGCTTATATTGCCGAGTTTGGAGCTCAAATTACAAAAGATGCTGGTCAAGGTGCCATCGCTTCGAAAATTGAACTTGCTGGGAAAATCTTAATTCTCGTTATGGCAATTCCTATTTTGACGGTTGTAATTGAAACTATTCTCGGATTTTTACCGACGGGATAAGGGGGAGTGAATGTTGAGGAGGTTTGGAGCTAAGCTGCTATTTGCTTGCTTCCTTTTCTTTTCTTTACCGGTTGTTGTACAAGCTTCTCCTGTAGAAACAAACGTCGTTGATCAACAATTGGATAAGCTCGGAATTGAAGATGTGAAGCAATTTTGGGACGGGCTTGTTACAAAATATGGTGGCTATTTGCCAGAGAGTCAAAAAGGGAGTTTTATGGAGTTTGTAAAGGGAGAAAAAGAATTCTCTCTAAAAGAGTGGATGATAGGGTTATTAAAATATTTATTTCATGAGCTTGCAGCTAATGGAAAACTGCTTGGCACACTCATTATGCTCACAATCTTTAGTGCATTGTTGCAATCACTGCAATCCGCTTTTTCAAAAAGTAGTGTAAGTAAAATTGCTGATGCTGTTGTATATATGGTACTTATTATTTTTGCTTTAAATAGTTTTTATGTCGTTATGACATATGCAAGAGAAACGATACAAACAATGGTAGATTTCATATTAGCGCTATTGCCAATTTTATTGGCGCTTATAGCGACTGGTGGCGGGGTTGTATCTGTATCTTTCTTTCATCCGATTATCATTTTCTTAATGAATACAAGCGGGCTTCTTATGAATTATATCGTTCTACCGCTTTTATTACTGGCAACGATATTAAGTATTGTAAGTACAATGAGTGATCAATATAAAGTTACAAAATTGTCCAAGCTTCTGCAAAACGTTAGCGTTGGGATTATCGGTATCTTCTTAACGATTTTTTTAGGGGTATTATCTGTACAAGGAACAGCGACAGCCGTTGCTGATGGCATAGCTGTGAAAACTGCTAAATTTGTAACAGGAAACTTCATTCCAGTAGTTGGAAGGATGTTTACGGAAGCGGCAGATACTGTTATTAGCGCATCAGGATTATTGAAAAACACAGTCGGAATTATTGGGCTCGTCATTTTATGCTTAATTGTTGCTTTTCCTGCGATTCAAATTTTCTGTATTGCATTTATTTATAAATTCGCAGCAGCAGTATTACAACCGGTTGGTGGCGGAGCAATTATTCAATGTTTAGACATTATTGGAAGAAGCATCATTTACGTATTTGCTTGCTTAGCTATCGTATCATTTATGTTCTTTTTAAGTATTACAATTATTATTGCTGCGGGGAATATTACACTTATGATGCGGTAGGAGGTGAAGAGTATGCAATTTGTTACAGAGTGGATCAGAAATATTATCGTTTTTTTGCTCTTAGCGACAATGCTTCATCTTATTCTTCCAAATTCGAATTTGCAAAAATACGTTAAATTTGTTGTAAGTCTTTTGTTAGTCGTATTAATTTTAACACCCCTTTTTAAACTATTGCAGACAGATGTAAATGAAGTAATTGCAAATTTTAATGAAGAAAAGTACGTAGCAGAAGGATCTGTAAAAAATTCAATAGATTCGAAGAAAAAAGAAATACAAGCTCTAACACGTGCATATAGTTTAGAAGAGATGGCTACCAAAATGAAAAAAGAAGTAGGAAAAGAGTTTGAGAAAAAGTATGGTATGGCTGTCTCTGAAATACAAATAGTCGCAGCAGAAAATATAGAAGAAGTAAAGTCAGCGAAAGATATTCAATCTGTTGTTGTGACGTTGAAAGAAAAAGAACGTAGTAAAAATGATGCAATCGAAACAGTAAAGCCAATTGAAATTAACACGAAAGAGCCTCCAAAAAAAGTGGAAGAAACGAATGGAGAAATGAAAGATTTCTTTTCAAGCAGGTGGCAACTAGAGGGTAAACAAATCCAAGTTCAAATGGAAGGGAGGACAGGTAGAGTAAATGGACAATAAAGATAAAAATTCGAAGTTCTCATTTTTTCGAAACTTATTGAATGGGGATCAAAAAGAAAGCAACGAGAAGGGTAAAAAGGTAACACCTAAGTTTTTACTTGTCCTACTCATACTTGGAATTTTGCTTATGTTTTCTAGTAGTCTCTTTTCAAGTAAAAAAGAAGAAGTACCTGTATTTAAAGAACAAAAAACTCAAAACCAAGAAAAAGACGTACCAACTTTCGGACAAAAAAGTAATGATAGTATGTCAAATGTAGAAAAATATGAAAAAGCGTATGAACAAGAATTAAAAACTGCTTTAGAAGAAATAGCAGGAGTAAAAGACGTAACGATTAAAGTGAATTTAGATTCATCTGAAGAAAAAATTTTAGAAAAAAATACAGTGAAACGCTCACAAACAACAGGTGAAACAGATAAAACAGGCGGTAAGAGAGAAGTAGAGGACGAGTCTCTTGATGAAAAGACTGTCATTATACGTGAAGGGGATAAAGAAACTCCTGTTGTTTTACGAACAGAGAAGCCGAAAGTACGTGGTGTTCTTGTCGTAGCAAAGGGAGTGGATAATATACAAGTTAAAGCAATGGTAAAAGAAGCTGTGATAAGGCTGCTAGATGTACCGGCCCATCGCGTTTCAGTTTCACCGAAAAATTGATAGGGAGGAAATAAAGTGTTAAAAAAACAAACAGTTTGGTTATTAACGATGTTAAGTTTAGTTGTTGTACTATCTGTGTATTACGTGACAACTCCTGACAAAATGAATACAGCATCGCCAGCAACAGGTGAAAAGATTGGACAAGAAAAACAAGGTACTGATAAAGCAGTAACAAACGAAGCGCCTAAAGAAACTCCGAAAAAAGAAAATACAAGCAAAGAAACAACAAATAAAGAAACAGACAAAAAAGAAAATGCAAAAAAAGAAACAAGTAAAAAAGAGGGCAATGTATCAGTTCAATCAAGTGATGAGAATTTCACAGCTTTACGTATGCAAATGGAAGATCAGCGTAGTGAACAAAAAGCAAAATTACAAGAAGTGATGAGTTCAACAAAAGCTTCAGCAACAGAAAAGAATAAAGCGAAAGAAAATTTTGATGCCATTACGACAATGGAAACGAAGCAAGAATTACTTGAGACAGTAATTAAATCTCAAGGAGGATATCCAGATGCTCTTGTAAGAGCTGATGGTACTGATATTAGAGTAACGGTTAAAGCGGCAAAACATTCACAGAAAGAAGCAAATAAAATTATTCAACTTGTAAGAAGTGAAGGCGGATCAAAAGATGTAGGTGTGAAATTTGATCCACCAGCGAAATAAGTGAAACCTTAATCCGTAGGGATTTCCCTACGGATTATTATCTTTTACTAAGCAAAGGGTATGCAAATAGTAAAATAGAGTATGTAAGTAAACGTGTGTATAGAAAAAAGCTATCATTTTCGATAGCTTTTTTCTATTTCGTCTTTGTAATTATTTTTACTATGTTCAACTCGGAATGGAGAAACACGTTGTGAGTAAAAGATTAATGGTTCATGGTACTGATGATTACTTTTTCCAGATTTGACGTGGATGCAAAGAACGCATGCCCAAACGATTACGGCAGGTAAAAAGAGAATGAGCCATATCATATTTCCACACCTCGACACAATATATTTTCTACACTTTGAACATACTATTCTTATATGAAGGAATGATGAATGGCGTGTAAACAAAAAAATAATATTTGGTAAAAATATGTTGTTGACTATAGATGTGGTGAAGAGTGGATGGCATGTTTGCTGTGTAACGTTTTGAAAAAGTAGTGAATGTTTTTTAAGAAGTGGTCTTGCCAATTTCGTGTGAAACTTGGTATTATTACTAGGTATTAAA
>NZ_JBNLYE010000030.1:0-29995 GCF_050172095.1 Bacillus sp. GMs2/2 | reverse complement strand
AAAGCTTATTTTTAGTTTCATCCATTACGTCAAAAATCGTTAACTGCTCCATTATTAACAGCCCCTCATTGTGTAAATTTACTAAACTAACTCTAAGAACAAGGTTGTTTCATTATGTTCATTGGTATGCACATTAAACCTTTTCCGATAGCTTCTAATGCACTAAAAAGCATTCTTTTATATCCTTGATCTATAAAATCTACACTGATTTGACCATGATTCATAATAAATTGAAGATCAGCCATCATCTTTTTAACTTTCCGTTCGATGTAATAACCTCCTCAATAAAGTTATATAACTTATAATATTTTTTATAGAGGAGGTTGCTATATGGCTGTTAATAAAGACAAGTACACTCAAATTTTAGTTACTTTTACAAAAGAACAAGTAGAATAAATAGAAAATTACTGGCATGAAAATAAGCTGAAGAATCGAAATGAAGCAATTCGTCAGGTCGTAGACAAAGGGTTAAGTCGTAAATAATGGCTACCCTTTTTATTTTTCTTTAAAAACCTAAAAACGCATTTAAATCCTCTCTCTCCCTTTACATGCGTTTTTATAACAAATACGACTATTGTATTGATAAACATATCAAAACCTCATACAACTAAATTTGAAGGTTCATTTTTTAGTTAAACTGATTTTTTTCATGCATTCTTTAAACAAATAAAAAAAGAGCCGGATTTTCATCACAGCTCATGTATGAATTGGTTCTGTATGTGTACATGTTGGATAGTAAGAACAACCAAGAAACTTATTTCCTGTTTTATTTGAATTCCAAAAGTCTGCTACTCTGCCTATTGATAAAGAAAATGAGTTGTAAACTCACTTTCTTTCTTTTTTTGTTTGAAATCGATAACTTTTACCCCACTTGGACTAACATTATAAGTTATTGTTACAACATGAGTAGGTGGATTGTGAGCGTTAGTATACGTTCTATATTTAGCTACTACAATAAAGGTGAAGGTATATTTTTGAGAACGCTCAATTTTTATAATCTTTGTATCCGTTAAACTATACTGGTGTTCTGGTCCAAGTTTACTTCGGATAATCTCACTTGCGTAAGGAGCTAATAAAGTATTATAAGAATCATAAAAATCTTTATTAGATATATTTTCTGCCTTTCCTTCTATTGGAGATGTAAATAAAACCATCATTATAACTCCGCAAAATGTCATTAACAGTTTCCATTTAAACATATAATTAACTCCAAACTTACTGCATAATATGGATTAGATTGCGTAAATAATAGAGGATTATTCATTTGCAGTATTTTTAACAGCGCCTAAATAAAAAGAAAAAGAGCTGGATTTTCATCACAGCTCATGTATTGATTGGTTCTGTATGTGTACATGTCGGATATTGTGAACAGCCAAAAAACGTATTTCCTGTTTGATTTGAATTACGAACGACTAAACCATGTTTACATGTTGGACATTTCCGTGCTGCAGGTGTTACCCCTTGATACACATCTTCAGCCGAATATTCGGGATTGATTTTATTAATCAATTTCTGAAGTTCTACACGATCTATTAGTTTTACATTACAAGCTTCCGCTAATTCTTTCGCCTGCCTTGTATACACACTGTTCGTTACAACCCAGCCCTCTTGTGCCTTGTAATAGGCTTGTGCTGCATATATCTCCTGTACGGCACTGATGCCTACTCTATTTTTCATTCCGTAGCGTTTCGCCTGGATTACAATACGATTTTTTCCCTTCAATACCAGATCTGCTCCGAAATCATTTGACTGCTTTGTGACTGTTGGAGAATAACCCAACTCTCGAAAGAGAGCTTTTAGATATACTTCAAATTGATGTCCGTCCATTTTATCTATATAACGAATACCGGACTTAGCCATTCGCTTTAATATTCTTCGCTCCTGGAACTTCCGGTACATAAATTTACAAATATGAAAAAGAACATAAAGGATAAAACCATACATCAAAATTTGTAATATGTTTGGCATTTCTGGTAGATTAGACACTTCGCTCCACCTCTTTAATTGGTTTCATTTTCTTTGGTTGGGCTGTTTCTTTTGCCTGTTTTTCACTCACTTGTTTCTTCCGGACATCGTTCCAATCCTTTTCATTCGTTGGAATATCCTCTTTAAGATCTACAAAGCATTTCATTGTCTGAATGAAGTCTTTCCCAGCTTTATCATTATCAACTGCCATAATGACTTCTTTAATATCGTGCCCTTCTTTTTTCGCATCCATTAAAGATTGAATTACTGTTTTTGACTTCAATCCATGCATAGAAACCAGGCGAGCGTTTTGTATCTTATTTTGTTTGATACTCCAATGAGATAACATATCGATAGGATCTTCATAAAAATAAATCTTATCCGGTTTACCTACATCAACCGTAAAACCGGCATTGATTTTTTCATAATTCGGGACAATTTGCTTAAAGCTTCCTCTTTTATTCTCCATTTTGACCGTACCTTGACGGTTCATACCAATGACTTGCCCTTTGCCCCCTTCTTCTCTCCATTTGAACACCACGTTATTTTTCTTATCCTGGGCGATGAGATCCTTTTTAATCAGCCAATTCACCAAGCGAGGATCTATTTTTCGTTCATGAATTAGATATTCTTTTATCTCTGTTTTCTTATTTACTTCCAGGTGTTTGGGATAACTAAATGGCTGCTGCTCTTTTTGGCGCTCCTCTTCAGCTTTTGAACGATCAAACTCTTTGTAGTCTCCCTTCTGAATGTCCATTACGGCTTGTGGGAATGTCATGTCATAGTACATCATGGCAAAGCTAATCGCTCCATATCCTTTTTCCCCTCGACTATTCCAGGCGTACTGATTTCCTTTAATGATGAGACTATCATGCTCCGTATGACGATAATAATTTCCTTCTTTCTTAAACGTTTCTCCTTTTGCTTCCAGATATGAAATCAAGTCAACTTTTCTTGCTTTCATCGCATCCTCCGCACTGACATATGCCATTACGGAATCCCCCCTTTACTCTATAAAATGAAATAAAAAAGAGGACTATTCCTTTTCATAGTCCTTTTCTCTTAATCTACAATTTCAGCTTTATGTTTCTGTTTCTTAATCCTCAGCTTTTTCACGATTTTTTGACCAAATAACAACAATACGTTCAAAGAGACAGCCACCAGGAGCATACAGCCCGCAAACAGCCATACATTCATAACATTTGCTCCTTTCTTTTTTTAAATGAGAAAGAGGGCTTTTACTTTTACCCTCTTTCATTTTTAGCTATAAAAAAATCACTTTCCGCTTCCTCAATTGAGTAACAAAAAATGATTTAATCTGATTTTTCTGCTATAAAATTTTTCATCGTTCCATTTCCATTGTTTCTCTATTTCTACTTGATTTCTTTGTAGTTTTCGAATGCTCTACATTCTCAGGTCCTACTTCTTTTTCTTTATTATTCGTTTGTTTTCCGTTCAATGGCTGAAATTTTTTATCTACATCCATTTCCTTTGAAGTTGTAGACTGATTCACCGTTATTCCTTCTTTCCCAAGTTTCTCATCCACCCGATTTTCTAATTTCACAACGTGTTCTTGGCTTACCAACTCATTATCAATCGAAACATACTTTGTTGTATAATATCGCTCTTCAGCTTTTACACGAGTGACAATACTATTAATATTATCTGGTGTTTCTTCATATTGTGAACGTCTGTATGCTTCGAATTTTCGGCTTAAATCTTTATCTAATGTAGTTGGCTCCTTTTCTTTTAAAGGCTGAATTTGTTGATCTAGAGAAGCAATAGGTGCATATCCATCTGTCTTCATTTCTTTATATAATTCCAATTCTTTTTCATTAAATGAGTAATCTTTTTGTCCCTCCGCTTTATCAACTAAGAGTCCATATCGTTCATCTTTTACGATTTCATCTAGACTCATCTTTGCATCTTTTTCATAAACAACAAATGACAAATTCCCTCTTCCATCAAAGATAGAACTCTGAACCTTTTCATATAAATCTGGTTTCAAAATGTTATCTAAATAGACATTTTCTCGTTTCCCGTTCTTTTCCATTAGGGAAACGTATAAATCGTCCCGATCTATTTTATCTTGATTCCATACAGACAAATAATTGATATCTTTCGTAACGGCATCCATCATGTGGATTCTTGCAAGCTCTTCATCTTGTATACCGTTTGCTAATACTTCAATTGTAACTAAGTGATTGGGTGTCTCTTTCAGTTTTTCTACTGTACTTTCCTGTGCTTTTTCCATCGGTATTTCTTTGTTATTTCTATAATTCATCACTTCATCTCGTAACGCTTGTTTTACTTCATCCGATAAATACCTTTTCTCGTTTAATACTTGTTCATACGGTGTCTTGTAGTCCCCATCCCCCATATCCAAACGATCCATACTCACAAGCTCCATTCTCCCAAAATCTCTATCTACTTCTTTTGGAATGGCAATATGATAACGAGTGTTATTATATGGTACGTATTCATCCCTTTCTCTTGCTTCCTCTTTTGCTTTTTCAATATTTTTAATGACTTCAGCCATTTTTTCATTGGCCTCTCCAAATGGAATCAACTGACTACCTTTAAAATTTTCGTTTTCGCTCCACTGAACTAACATAGTTGGACGATTTATTTCATTTTGATTTAGTGCTGCATACTTTTCTTGATTTGCCACGTTAAATGCATCAATAAATTCTTTATCACTCAATTTTTCTCCACCTTCTACAGGTTCAAACTCACGGTTCCTATCTGCTTGTTCCCTTAACTCTGCAACAGAAACAAGTTTTTGTGTCGTGTTACTTAAACTCATAAATTCGACCAATAAAATATTTTTTTCGTCCTGTTTTTCATTTTGATTTGCCATACTTTCCACCTCTTTTTCATTTATTTGTTCTTTTTCCTTTTCTAATGTGTTTTCAATTGTCTCAATAAATTCAATCGAAGTTTCATGTACTTCTTTTAATAATCTCGTTTTATCCTTCATTTCTTTTCCTTGTGTCCAGCTCGCTAAATATCCTAATGAATATTCGCTTGTATCAATTCCAAAATAAGAAGAAACAGCGTAAGCTGTCATTTCTGCTTGAAACTCTTTTTCTGGTGCTGTGTAATTCATATGTGTCTCTGCTGTATGAAGTTTGGCATGTGCCAATTCATGAAGAAGTGTTTTAACATTTTGTAATTCACTGTTTCTAGGATTCAAAGCAACCTCTTTTGTTAAGGTGTAACTAACTCCTTTTGCAACCCCAAGTTCTTGCTTCGGCTCAATAATTTTTACACCGTTTTTTTCCGCAATGGCTTCCATTCCTTTATACAAACTCTGGTAATCCGTAACGCTCCCTTCTAGCCAACGATTCGGAAAAATACGAGGTAGATCTTCCACTTTTGCGTTTGTTTGAGACAGGTCAAACACATGACCGACAGCAAAATATAAGCGACCAGGCATCACTTCTACGCTTTTAGATTCAATTTGTTTCTTCTCTTCTTCATTTGCCTTAGTTACTGTTTTCCAAGTGCCTTCTTTGTCCTTAAATTTTGCTACAGTTCGGTTTGGAACAAGGATTTTTATTCCTTTCTCACCCTTCTTAACCGGAAATCCTTTTTCTTTCCAAAAAGAAAAGGAACCAACTGCACTGGCTCCCTGGAATTGACTTTGTATTAATGAAATATTAGATGGTGAATAGTGATAAAACTTTGCCATAAAGGTTAAGTACTCTTTTAAATCTTCCGGTGTACGAAAATAACCTTCTACGCTTTTTTCCATCTTTTTTGTTAAAGCTTGCACCGCTTCTTTCTTTTCTTCTGGTGATTTCGTTTGATACTTTTTCTTATAACTTTTACTCATGATCTTCTCCTACTCTTTCACTCGCTTTTTGTAATTCCTCCATTTCTTCTTCATTCCAGCTCTCAGCTGTATCAAAGAAAAGCTCATGAGTTTTTACATTAACCGGAACTAACATATTCTCTTGATTCATGACATGAACTGCAAGTTCTTCCTCTTGTTCTCGTGTAATTTTGATTGTTAGTTCTTCCTCTTTTACTAGTAAAACAAGTTCACCTTCCCCTACTTCTTTAATGACCCCTAATGCGATATCTTCATGAAATAATAACATCCTACTAACCTCCTGTTTTTTTATAAAAAGAAACAATGTAGCTTACGTTACATTGTTCTTTGATGCCTCATGATCTATACGTTTTTGTCTTGCATTACTAATTCGTTCCGCTACAACTTCTTTGGCTATCTTCACACTTCCCATCTCTTGTTTATCAGTCGTAATAAGACTATCTACGCCCTCTAAAAAGAAATAACCATTTAATAATTCAATTAAAATTTGCGTATTTCTATCCGCACTATTTGCACCAAGACGAATTTTTGTTAGTTCACTTTTCAACACATCGTGTAAGTTTCTTGATACAACTTCAGAAATATAATTCAATGACCATTCTGAAGTTTTTGATGCTTGATGCTCCATACAAATTTTCGATATAGCATCCCCTGGATGTGTAATATTATTTTCATCCATATAGTCTTGAATGTATTGATGCACATCTTCACTCAACGATAATTTCATTCGAATTTTTTCATTCCCCATGATCTAACCCCTTTCATTTTCATATGCACTTTCCCTTTGCATACGCTCATAATACTTTTGGTTCTTCCAACTTTCATATTCACTTTTAAAAGCTCGTTCCACTTTCCTCATAGAATACTGAATAGATACATTCTGTTGGAATCTTTGAAACGGCTTTGATTTTTTCAAATGATAGATTCTCTTTTGTTCTTTATCATATGCCTTCATTTCTTGTAAAAAGGCGTTACCCATTTTTTTATACAAGTCATTAATTTTATTCTTCTTGTAATTTTCATATTGCTTCTTATCATACTTTCCTTCCCCATATGCTTCTTTAAAAACTTGCACTTCTTTATCTAACTTTTTGAGAAACTGATCGTAATCTTTTTTATGATGATGTTGAATATATCTACTGCTTAATTTATCAATTTCCGGCTTTAATGGTTGAATCGTATTGTAGCTATATTGCCACTGTCTTTTATCACTTGGTAACTGTTTATAGATTTGTAAAAACAACGGTTTCAGATGTTGATTACGCCAATCAAAAACGGAATCCTCTTTTTTCCTTCCTACCATATTATTTCGAATCAGATCATTAATTTGTTTTTGTTCCTGCTTACGATCTAATAGATTATTTACGACTTTCCCCTTCATCGCATCTAATGTTTTTGGTTTTCTTTTACCACGTTCTCTTGTTGGAAATGGCTCAACAGTTGCTACATGAATATGAATATTGTCCGTGTTAAAATGAATAGCTGCTGACCAGATTGAACTTTTTTCTATCCCCTCTCTTTTTTGCATTTCCTTCATCGCAAGCCGTGTTACATCCATTAACTTTTTTTCATCCAATGTTTTTGTTTTCTCATCATAAATCCCTTGTTTCTCTAACCAGGGATTATGAAAAGAAATGACATCTTGCCACATGATACTTCCATTCTCATGAGCGGTTTTAAACATTTCCTTTAAGGACTTTTTCTCACTTTCTGTTAAACGATTTGCGTGCTCCGTAAATAGTGCCGATGTCTTTTCTGCATTCCCCATATAGTCTTGATACGTTTCGAACATTTTCGGATTCAGCTTCACTTCACTTTTCGCTTCCTCTCGATCTACATACTCAATATAGTTCTGAAACGCATCGGAACTTGGTAACACAAATTTCGTTTTTAAAACAACACCCGGTGTGACGGAAGACTGAACAGGAACCGCATTACTCATTTTCAATATCCTGCATCATCAGTTGAATAAACTCATTCATTTTTTCCATTACGCTATAACAATCACTCATCATATGGATGTTCTTTTCAATGAGATTTTCTAATTCCATTTCCCTTTTATTTTGCTGCTGAAAAAATGCCAGCATTTCAATTTGAGCTTTCAAAAATTTTTGCCGGGATAATCCTTTCCTCTTTGCAATTTCATCTATTTTCTTTACGGCAATTGGATCTACTTCTCTAATTCTGATTTCCACTTTTCCCTCTCCTTTCTGCAAATCTGGGTAGAGATCAAAAAATAGTGAGAAGAGCATAAGGGGTTTTTGTTCCCACCTAAGGTGTGAAGCTAGGCGGAGCCTAGCAAAACGATGGGAACAAGAAAAGAAGTTGAATGTCCCCATTACGTCCCTATCTTTTTCAGTAATGTCTCCACCATGTCCCGTTATTTTTTCTTAATGTCCCTTTCGTGTCCCTTTATTTCAACTGAATGTCTCCATCATGTCCCTATATCTTGTTTTACTTTTTATTAATTTCTTGTGCCTTTTGCTCTAACTTTTTGATTTTATCTCGTGCAATTTTTTGTTCTCCTTTAAACAATTCCACGTTCTTTTCTGATGATTTTATTTTTGATTCTAAGGATGCTATTTTTGATTGTGTTTCTGTTTTTTCTGCTTCCGTTTGGTACTTCATTTCATCTTGTAATTCTTTTACTTTTTCATAAACTGTCTTCGCATTTTCTTCTTCCAGTTTGATTGCTTTCCCATAATTTTTTATCTTTGTTTCGATATCCTTTTTGTCCCTTTCTATAAAATCTAGCTCATATGTTTTTTTATCTTCAGCTATCAATTCGTCATTCCCTTTTGTTTTTCTTTGATCGGTAAAAATCGTCTGAACTAATTTATTCGGACTTTTTGTTGCTGCATTTTCTTCTTCAGATTCGTTCACATCTTGTGTGAATTTACGAATATCCATTTGTTCTTTCTCACCATTTTTATTGTAAATATCGAAAGCTAACGCTCCCCAATTCGGAGATAAGTCTTTTACTTCTACTACGTATTTTCCGTTCTCCTCATACAGTACTTTTACAGGCAATTGAACACCTGGATTTGCTTTTTGCTGTGCTTTAAATGTATATCCTGTTTCCTCATATCCTTCTAATCGAAAGTAAATTTGTATAAAGTTTTTGTGTGGATTGTATCCCCTTTTCTCTACAATCAATTTCCCCATACCCGACAACTTAATTACTTTATTTGTCTCTGTATGAAATAGTTTTTCATCGTTTGGCATGTAAATTTTAGATGTTAAGAAAGCGAAAAAACCTAAAAATAGAAAGCTGATAATTGTTAAGTAGATCCACGACTTATTTTTTCTTAGATTGATTCTTTCACTCTTCTTACCAATTGCACCTATCACACTCTCACCCCACCTTTTTCGTTATAAAACTTTCATATTTAACTCTTCCACACTTGTAACTCGCCATGTTTCCTTTTCTTTTTTCATGATGATTCGTAACACATTGTTTACTTTTTCTTCTCGATTTTGCGTTGAATCTGTCGTGACATTTATAAATTCAGCTAACACATTTACTTCCTCCTTATCCGGTTCATTTTCTTGTAAATAAAACTTCATTTCTATTGGTTTTGTTTTATACGTATCTCCTACTTCGTATTTATCAGTTGGATAAAATTGTTGTAAAAGTTCTTCACTCATAATGGATTTTGCTTTTTCTTTTCGCTCACTGTAGCCTTCTTTTTCTCGATGAAATGATAATTGAATAAACGTTTCGGCTGTCGATAAATACGCCCTTCTCTGTTGTTCTTGTGCGGAAGGAAGCACCTTATCCAGTCGTTTTTTTAAGTCTTCATTTTGCTTTGTTAGTAATTCATTTGAAAGTTTTAACTGCTTTTCTTTGCCATCACTCATTGATTTTTTGCTCAAATAGATATTAAAAGCTGTTACACCTACAACTAAAATGACAAACACAATAAACAAGGATTTCCGTTTATCTTTCATTCTTTTAGTCTCCTATTCTTTCGGTTTTTAGAACCTTCTTACATGACCAGAAAAGACCTTTTTCCAATACGGATTATTTAAATCTTCAATAGATACCCCTTTATTCGTTTGACAACCAATGAAGTGATCCTTATCTATAACCAAACCGACATGCCCATCTTTTTTATAAGTATCAAAAAATATTAAATCACCAGCTTTCATGTCATTTGGTGATACCTTCTGACCAATTTTATTTAGTGACTCTGTATTAACATCTGTTACAGGTCCTAGATCTCTTCCTACTTGCTTAAATGCCCAATGCACAAAACTTGAGCAATCAAATATATTTCTATCAATCTCACTTTGCTTTCGTCCTCCACCGAAAACATAGGTACTTTTTCCTATCAATGGACGACCAACATCTACAACTTTTACACCGCTACTTCCTCCGCTTCCGGAATTGCTTCCACCACCAGATACAACAGAACCAGGCTGATAATATTTCAAAACCGAATCAACGTACAAGATATCCCCATAACACGCTTGAAACGGTACAGCTTCCGGCCTAAGGCAATGATACATACCGGTGTGAGCTACTTTTTTGTATTGTTCTTGCGAAAATTTTATAGCTATTTCTTTTGTATATTTACCACCATTTGAAGCAACAAAATCAAAAAATCCAGTACCAAAATTGTAGGCTTGTAGGGCTGTTTTTATATGATCCATGTCACCAGGACTCGTTACACCAGCTCTTTCTATCGCATGTTTAAATTCTTGTACACCAGCCCAAATACTGTAGTCTGGATCTGTAATACAATTAGGCTTTTTACAATACTTTGTATTAAATGCGCCTTCGGAACTCTGCATCGGATCACTACCACGTCCTCCGCTTTCTTGCATCATTTGAGCAAGCATTAAAGCGACAAACGGTTCCACGCCAAAAGCTTTCGCATGCTTCCGAATCGTAGGTTCCCATTTTAGAACTTCAGGTGAAACATTCATGACTTGCCCTTCACCTGTATACGTAATATCACCTGTGTCTGTTCCACTATCGCTCCCCATTGCTGCTATGAAAATACTAACCACTCCAAGTAAAAGAAAAGAAAAAAGACCCATCACAAGTAGCGCTAAAGTGATGAGCCATTTCTTTGGTATAACTTTTAAAACTAGATGCATAGTATTAAGCACCTCCCCCGAATAACATTAATTCTTCGTCCGTTACCTCTACATGGAAGTGAATGTTTTTTACAGCCCCAATACTTAAAATGACATCCCCTGTTGGCAAATGTGGTATCGCTGCAATCTCACTTTCACTTAACTGTCCTGCAAATACTTTTCGTAACATATCTAAACTGTTATTATCTTGTTGCATAATAAATTTGTACTGTGTAAGTTCAAATAGCTTTTTAATTTCATCAATCATTTCTTGTGAAGATCCTTCCGGTACAAAATCCCGAATTGTATGACTTGCATATAAAAGTCCTGCAAAATATTTTCGATCTTCACGACTAAGCTTTGTTAAAAATTGTAGCGCATGAGCGCTTTCTTTTTTCGTGTTTATGATATGATGCGCCTCGTCAATAATAATGAAATAACGAGTTACATCTTCAAAAGCAAGCTGCTTTTTGTTAAAGGCTTTTAATTGAGGCGCACCATTTGAAATCATTTCATCCCAAAGGAGATTTAACACATTAAAGATCTGTGCTTGGAATACTTCTGGTTTAAAGCTGGATATATTCCGTAAGGAAAAAGATACAACTTGTTCTTTCTTGAAATCTTCTATTGTAGTATGCCCATCAAATAATTCTGCATATGCTTCTACTAAATTCGTAAGATTTAATTCAATTAATTCTAAACGATGAATTCTACTGTCTCCTAAATTATCATGATGCTTTCTAGCTTCTACATCTTGATATAATTCTTTACGAACAAACATTAAAAAGTCAGAGAAAATCGGATATTCTTTTGATTTTCTTGTTGTAATTTCATTTTTCGCTCCTTTTTCGTCATTCCATAATCCCATACGAATATATAATTTACGAAGCAAATTTTCATATTCTTTAATTTCATCATCTTTTGCTTCTGGCGCAATGAATCGATAAAAAATTGTCAATTTAGATAGATGTTGAGTGAAACTAACTTCTTCAAGTTCTGCTGTCTTATACACTTGAAGTGGGTTAATTTGACCTTGAGAACCGTCTAATGAGATGGTCTTTCCCCCTAGTTCTTTCACTGTATCTGTAAACTCTTCTACAACATCAAATATCCGAACAAAATGACCCTTACTTGCATAATCCACACTTTTCTTTTTTAACAATGTTGATTTCCCCGCACCAGACTTCCCAATCATTACACCGTTATAACTCTTTCTTTGATTGTCTTTATGGAAGATATCAAAAATAACATTTCCTTTTGTTTTCGTTGTTCCATAATACGTACCGTATGGATCATGCAAATAAGAGTAATGAAACGGACACCCACCAGCCAAACTGACTGCCGGAATTTCTTTCCCTTTTCTTCGGTTCACATAATTTTTTTGTGTATCAAAGCTCGTTACGAGTGCATCCCATTCATACTCTTGTTCATTTAAAAAAACAGCTCCTCGAAAGTTATAAGATTCTAATGTTTCCAGGATTTCTTTTACTTGTTTTTCTAGCTCATCTATTGTTCTAGCGGAAACATAAATACGAATGTGAATACGTTTCATGACCTCACCTTGTTTCAAATCCGTATAGAGAGCTTCCAGCTCTAAAAATTCATTTTTCGCATCAATCCGATCTATATTATCCTTCGCTGTATCATGCCGAACACTTTGTTCACTCATGGATTTATTAATCGATTCAACAACTTCATTTCGATTATCACTCATGACATCTAATGTTGTGATCACATTTGGCATATTCATAATTTGCTCTAACCAAAAATCATTTACCTCTGTTGGATAATCATAGACATGAATGCAAGTACCTAATCCATCACCTGTTTGAAAATAACTTTCTTTAAAACTAATTCCCCCTTGTGGCTGAACTCTAGCCACTAAAAAGGGGTTGTAACCTTTCTTCTTTTTTAGTTCCTCTTGTTTTTCTTTTTTAGATTTTTTACTCTTGAACGCAAACATATTGTTGCCCCCTTACTACCATATATTTTTTGTTCCTAATTTTGCATTTTGATTGAACAATTTAAACATAAGCTCTAACTTTTTCTCTTCATCCACCTCTAATAGTTCAGTAGAGCGCTTGATATATCGTTTTGCTGCATCTACACGTTCTTTTACGATTAATTCCGTTTCTCCGTAAATAAATAAGAAGGCTTCACGATTGGTTCTGCCCCATTCTAAAAACTGCAGTTCTTTTAACTTTTGATTTAAAATTCGTTCATACAAAGGACTGGTACATTCTTTAATTTTCTTCTCAATATATCGTTGTTGTTCGGTTGTTTGACATGGAAAGTTTAAAAAAACGAGTTTAATGGACTGTTTGTAGGCTTGATAAAAATACGCATGTGAGAAAATGACAAATGCTTGTTCATCACTATTCTTAGAGAACATATCGTCACCTTCAACTTGAAGAATTTCTAAAAACTCCTCATTTTTCAGTTCAAATATGCCATCCTCTGTCATGTCTACAATTTGCATAATTTCCGCAATACTTTTCTTTACCTTTGGTGGCGCTTCTTTCTTTTTTCTAGACAAAAAACCTAACAGTTTTGGATTTTTCTTTTTCGAAGTGTCTTTCTTTGGCTTTTCTTTCTTCTGTTTTTTTACTTTTGGTTCTGCCTTTGTTCTTTCTTCTTTCTTTTTGTTAGGTACCACCTTCACAATTTCTTTTGGTTCAGAAATTGATTCTTTTACGTTTTTTTCGTTAAATCGAAATGCTTTTTTCTTCGGTCTTTCTAGTTGTTTTGGCTCTTCTTTCTCTACATCTTTTTCGCTGAATAACGCCATATGTGATCCCTCCCTTATTTATCGTTATCAATGGCGCAATATGCACCTTTCCTTCTTAGCAAAGTAATAATCAATACTTCATACATTCGTTTTTGAGGATTCGTACTTGGTCGCCAAATCATGATAATTGCAATAGCTACCATGAAAAGAATAAATGGTAACTGAAAGGACGCATGTACGAAGTTCCTAAGAATCATCGTTACAACTAATAAACCAATTAATAAAAAGAAATCTATTAAATAAAGCACTTTATTAATCCGTAATTCTGTACTGATTTCCTTCGGAATCCGATAGCTTCTCATCGGGATTCCCTCCTTTTCGACAATAAAAAATAAGCGTACGATTACGCTTATTTTTTATCCGTATTCTTTTTATTTTTGTTTACAATATCTCTCCAACTTTTACCCGTATTTTGACCCATTTGATAAAAACGCTTTGTATTTTGTACCGTTTCAGAAGTATTAATTCGTTCTTGTACTCCTCTTACTTTTTGTTTTACCGATGATGTAGTATTTTTAATCTTTTCGGTTGTATATTGTCCTAATGTCCGTGTTTCTTGACCTCTACTTGCTGCCACTTCTTTATCACTTTCATAAGGAATAATTGGGCTACTATGTGTCACCGTCACGATGTCGGCTGGTGCCGGGCTACTTCCACTTGGTACTGATCTTGGTGTTTCCACTGGTGCCGGGCTTCCCCCACTTGATACTGATCTTGGTGTTTCCACTGGTACCGGGCTACTTCCACTTGGTACTGATCTTGGTGCTTCCACTGGTGCCGGGCTTCCTCCACTTGGTACTGATCTTGGTGTTTCCACTGGTGCCGGGCTTCCCCCACTTGATACTGATCTTGGTGTTTCCACTGGTGCCGGGCTACTTCCACTTGGTACTGATCTTGGTGCTTCCACTGGTGCCAGGCTACTTCCACTTGGTACTGATCTTGGTGCTTCCACTGGTGCCGGGCTTGATGTTTGACTTCCTTCACTTGCTCCCTGTCTTACTATTCCTGGTGTTTGACTTCCTTCACTTGTTCCCTGTCTTACTATTCCTGGTGTTTGACCTCCTTCACTCGCTCCCTGTCTTACTGTTCCTGCTGTTTGACTTCCTTCACTTGTTCCCTGTCTTACTGTTCCTGGTGTTTGACCTCCTTCACTCGCTCCTTGTCTTACTGTTCCTGCTGTTTGACTTCCTTGACTCGCTCCTTGTCTTACTGTTCCTGCTGTTTGACTTCCTTGACTCGCTCCTTGTCTTACTGTTCCTGCTGTTGGATTTCCTTCACTCGCCCCATTTGATTTTCCAGCTTCTTTCATTTCATCTTGAAGACTTGTTATTCCCGTTTCTTGCCCATTCGCTCCCCCTGGGTTTTCGTTCCCTCCTTTTTTCATGTCTTCTTGAATAGATGGCGTACCACCATTCTTTTTACCTTTTTCCTTATTTAAGTTACCTTTTTCTTTTTCATTTTTTGCTAAATCATTACCCTTTGCTTTTTTCTGATCCGCTTTTTTCATTTGATCTTGCAAGGACTCTTTATTTTCGGACTCATTCCCTTTTTTCAAACCGCTTATAAGCCCTGCTACGCCACCTGTTGCCATGGCTGCCGCACTTGCTGTTTTAGCTGCTGCAACACCCGTTCCTTCTGCTGCACCTTTCGCTCCTTTTCCAATCATATTTCCGAGACTCTTCATTGGTTTTGAATTTGCGAGACTGCCAATTCCTTTACCAAGTGCGAAACCACCTACTAACATGCCCCAACTGCTCTTTAATCCAATATCTATTCCAAATAACCTTTCTACGACTGCCGGACCATCTAGAACTGCCATACTAAATGCCGCTAATGCAATCAGATACGGTACACCATTTAATTTGTCATGGACAAATCCCGTCCCAATTAGATATAGCTTCAAAGATAGGAATATCATAATCGTTGCTATAAATATATTGAGAATATTGGATAACACAGCTTTTAACTTTTGACCATTCGCAACATCCGCTGGTGCTAATAGGTTCGCCAACAAGTAGTTAAATGCTAACTCATAAAATAATCTAGCTAATTTAATACTTACTAATAACAAAGTTAATCCTGTTATCAGTAAAGTAAAGAATATATTCCAAAAATTCCAATGCCAGCGGTAATACTTTTCTGGAAAGAAATCAAACCATCCATCTTTTAATTCAGCTAAAGATGCGACTCCCATCCCATCCATTACCCTTTTATACTTAAGAATATCTTGACCACCCTCAGATAATTCCTTATCCTTCGCAAATTCAAAATCTTTATCTATCTTTTCAGTAATATCAATTTGTCTAATGCTTTTTTCCGGAATATTATTTTTCGGATTCATATCTTCTTTCTTTTTCCATCCGTTTTGATCTATTACTGCAACATCCGTTATATTCTTCTTAATAATTTCATCACTTAAAGAACCCTTTTGTTCAGATTTCACAACCGCTATGGCATCATCGGTGAACTTATCGACCTTTGTCATACCAGTACTTAATAAACAAAGTACACTCAATGTTATGAAAATATTGATGATAATTTGAGAACGATTCATTTGTTTATTCATAATAAACATGTAGCCAATATATAAAAACGAAATGGCTAAAAGAACGACAAACAATGGATATAACATATCAACAAAATTTTGGATTTCCGGTGAATTAAAGAATCCTTTAATCCCCAGTATGGCATCTGTCACACCTTCTAAAGCATCTACAACTAAAGATAAACCTACAATTAGGAACCATCCTAGCCAACGCAATACATAATTCACGATGTCTCCTACTTGAAGATAATCCGAGAACGATTCTAAAACCTTTAAAATCTCTTCATCTTTCACTATTTACCCTCCTCTCATGCTTGCTATTATCCCAATACTTCTTTTGCTGTCCAACTCACCCTTTCATTTAGTCTGTCGATACGAATAATCAATTTCCCTTTTTGTTCCCGATCTACTGAAAGGAAAAGAACCGCATCTTCTAGACCAAGAATGACCTCATTTTCTTCTGTTACAAATGGCGAGTAACTATCTAAAATCAATTGCATTTTATCCGTTATTGTCGGTACACACATTCCCTCTTCCTCCTTTATGTTTGGAATCAAAAAAGCACTCAATTATTTGAGTGCTTTCTAACTTGTTACTTGTTCTTTTTCTTCTAAATCACGCAAGATTCGATTAATCTTGTTTTCGACTGCTTGATAGACACTTTTATCGATGTGGTCATTGTGAGCTAACATTTGAAATTCACTGTAAAACTCGCCCATTTCTTGATTTTCAACTTCATCTATTGATTTACCTAATTGCGCTAAAAAGAACTTATCAACCAGTTTCAAAACTGCTAAATCAGATTCAAAAAATTCATTAACCGTTTTTTCCTTCCAATTTTCAATGGAGAGAGAATCAAACGGGCTATCTTCCTGCTGAAATGCCTCTTCCGGAATCTCTTCATCAATACCCATCATTGTTGGCTCTTCTACTGGCTGCGATGTCTCTACTGGTGGCAAATCTTCTTGTTCTGGTTCTGATGTTTTTTTCTCAATTTGTTCTGATTTTCTTTCTCCTAGAAAATCTACAATAAGTGATTTTGGATTTACATCATCATGTAGAGAATCAATATCTATATCTAAAATAGATTTATCTGTATCGAACTCTACTCCTAAGTACTCCCATCTGTATTTTAAGGCTGTTTCTCCCGTATTATAAATCGGGCGAGGTCTGATCCGTTTTCTGTTATTATCCTGACGTTTTATGACACGAATAACAGCACTTTCTCCTTCTTTAAAATTCATAAGTTCATTTGCTGTTAACAGTGGGCGTTGGTCTAGACCTTCCGTTTTATTTTTATCAGTAGAAAGACCTTTCCCACTTCGGGAAGGTAGGTTAATCGTCTGATTCCCTAGTTTTTTGGATACTTTTTCAGCGGTTTCTTGATCGTTTGTTAGAATGTAGATGGTATTCCCACAGTTTCCATCAATCGTATCTGCATCTTCACCATACTTATTTTTTAATTGTGCATATGCCTGGATGATAAGGTTAAAGCGAACATTCCTACCAAGACAAACCGTGATAATATTTGCCATCCCTTCAATACTTGGCATATTACCAAACTCATCGAGGCAAAAAACCACCTCACGGTGACATTTCCCTCCACGAGCGAGGGATGCACCCTTTGCCAATATAAAATAAAGCTGCCTTACAAAAATAGAAGCAATCACATGGTTCGAAGAATCAAAGTCTGGTGTAATCATAAAAATAGCGACTGGCTTATCGAAATAATCCACTTTTGTTATTTTCATATCTTCATTTTCTTCTACCACTTTAAATTCTGTATGACCCGTTTTTTCATCTATTTTTGTAATAGTAATAGATGTTTTTGTTTGAGGGTTTTCTTTTTCGTTACATTGAATGGTATCTCCAACTTGTATTACTTGTTTGAAATCTAATGCAAAACGTCCTGTAATATCTGCCTTGATAGACTCCTTTGAGCCATCTGGAAATACAATGTCTACTCGTTTTCTAGGTGTCACTTTTCCTTTTATCGTTTTTCCAAAACCGACACGTTTTAAATCCACACTATTTTTTGCGGTCATTTTAGCGATTTCATCAAATGTAAAAATAGAAAGTCCGTTCATTGTTTGAGTGAAAATTCCGCCTCGTGTCGTTCCTTTTGAGAAGTTTGAGGTTGCATATTGCATCTTTGCAACGCTATCCGCTGGTAAGCCTTCAAAGTATAAATCTAATGCATTTTGTGGATCTGCTTCCGGATCTACGATTACCTCTTTTGAACCAAGTTCTGATAACATATTTGCAACTGCATACATTGTGATCTTTTCTTCTGTGCCTTCCGCAATGCATTTATCTGTAACGGCTAATATCATGGCGTTACACAAGCTCATAGCACACTGTTGCCAAAAAGGATCTTTTACAGTTGGGTTGTAATACAAAGTGTGTGAGAGTGTCTTACATAATGCCTGTGCCGTTGAATAATCTCCATCTTTATAGGCATCTTTGACAAGCTGCAATAAGTTATAACTCATAGAATCAAGTGGGGTTAATAAATTCAAAACTTCAATGTGATACCCTCGTTCTTCCAACGTTTCTTTCGATGCACTGAAGAGCTCACCCTTTGGATCGTTAAAAATTAAAGATGGTTTATGTTCCGCTCTAGAATAGACATCAATTGTAGGAAATACATAGGTTTCCCCTTTACCAGAACGTGTTGTACCAATGATTAAATTATTCACCGGACTATCATCAATAAATACCTTGTCACCTAATCGTGAGATAACAACACCACCGCCACCTTTAAATGATTCCTCTCGATCTGGTACAGCTCGGTATTGCTTTTTCAACTCTTCAACTGTTGTAAAGCGACTAGATCCTTTCTGATGATTATTTAAGTTTTTAAAGGAAGATTTCAATTTGTACACTGTTCTCGCTATAGTTCCAATCACCACAAGGAAAACAAGCAAGTAGTAAACTGGATGCTCTGCAATTGGCATCTGAAAAAGAAATCCTACCTCCATATGAAATGGTTTGGGATGTAATAAATCACTAAATGTTGTTTCTATCAGCTCTAAAGTTAAGTTTAATAAAAAATTAGCGATTAAAAACATTCCAACAAACAAAAAAGCACTCAATGGAATGAGTACTTCTTTTTCAGCTAATTTATATTTGATTGATATCTTTTCACTATACATATCAAAGTATCACCTCTGTTCAATCCAGCTTCAAATTAAAAAGGTACTCTTTTTATGAGTACCTTTTTGGCAAAATCAGTTGTTTTCTCTTTATTTACTCGCTACCATCTTTTCATTTTGTTTCAGAACTGGCTTTTCTTGATTCTTTGTTTTCTCTGGTTCTGTCGGCTTCTCTGGATTTGTTGGTTTTTCCGGTTCTGTTGGCTTCTCTGGGTTTGTTGGTTTTTCCGGCTCTGTCGGTTTCTCTGGATTTGTTGGTTTTTCCGGTTCTGTTGGCTTCTCTGGGTTTGTTGGTTTTTCTGGTTCTGTTGGCTTCTGTGGTTCTGTTGGTTTCTCTGGTTCTGTTGGTTTTCCCGGTTCTGTTGGCTTTTCTGGATCTGTTGGTTTCTCTGGTTCTGTTGGTTTTTCCGGTTCTGTTGGTTTCTCTGGTTCTGTTGGTTTCTCTGGTTCTGTTGGTTTCTCTGGTTCTGTTGGCTTTTCTGGCTCTGTTGGTTTCTCTGGTTCTGTTGGTTTTTCTGGATCTGTTGGTTTTTCTGGATCTGTTGGTTTCTCTGGCTCTGTTGGCTTTTCTGGCTCTGTTGGTTTCTCTGGTTCTGTTGGTTTCTCTGGTTCTGTTGGCTTCTCTGGTTCTGTTGGTTTTTCCGGCTCTGTCGGTTTCTCTGGATTTGTTGGTTTTTCTGGCTCTGTCGGTTTCTCTGGATTTGTTGGTTTTTCCGGCTCTATTGGTGGCTTTGGTTTTTCTGGCTCTGTATTTTCCGTATTACCATTCTCACCCTCCGTTATAATTGGTGGGTTTACAATTGTATCTGGTTTCTTCTCTGGTGGAAGAATATCACCTATACTCGCTACTGAAGAATCAATATTTTGATCACCGAATGCAAAATGATCTCCATTCACGGTGACTTGTGGCTTATTATCCGTAATAGCTGCAATCACATTGTCTTTTGCTGTATCTTGAATTGATTTATCTACCGTTTCTTTATCAAAGAGTGCTAGAACACGAGAAGTAGTGTCATCCCCATTTTGAAGATTACTTACAATAGATTTTTCTTTAAAGTTAATTTTTGATTTATCCAGCTCTTCGAGTACATAAGCAACTTCATTATCCTTACTTTGAATTGCATTCTCTGTTATTGCTTCAAAATCTTGTTTGTTCAGATCTTCTTTCTTTTCCTCCGGCTTATTCTTATCTGCTTTTTTTGTAATAGCTGATTTACTTTTTGATGATTCCTTACTTCCAAACCAACTGCAACCTGTCGTACTTAATATCAATGAACCACCAAGAAAAACAATTCCCATTTTTTTGTACAGATTCTCATAATTTAAAGGCATGTTATTCTCTCCCCCTTAGATGTTCTGTAGATCTTTATCAATTTTTTCAATTTTAGCTTTCTTTTCTTCTTCACTTATCGTAGATTGTTGAATATCTCGTTTTTCTAATTCTTTGACCTCTTTCATTACATTTTTATTTCCTTGCGTTTTAGCAAAGGAATAACAATCTTCATATTTTTTTAGATTTACAAAAGCTTCAACAATGAGTTTTTCACGTCTACCGTCCATATTGACTTTACCCTTAAGCTTAATTACCTCCTCATATTTCTTATTAAGTGCTGCTTTTTCAAAGTCGATTACATCATTTTTGACATCAATTTCATTGATTTTATTCATGTTGTCTATCCCAATAAAATAAGCAACCACACTTTCTGCAAATTTCGGTTCATATTGTAAGGCCTTATTTGCCTTTCCATTTAATAAATAAGTAAATAAAACTGCCTTTTGACTATCTTTATCTAATTCTGTGTAATTGACCTTATCGAAGTATTTAACGGCTTCTCCATACTGCTGAATGGCTGCCTGTTGTAATCCTTTTACTACATATTGTTCAGAGCCAGCATTTGCACTCGAAACTGGTTCGGAAGAGAATAACTTAAAGGCAAATATGGCACCAGCTCCAATTAACACCACGCTTCCTATGACACTCGCAATAATCTTGAATCCTTTTCTATTTTCCTTTCCAGGCTTTACTAGTGTTTTTACTTCATTCGCTGAACTATAAGAGGATTCTTCCTTCCTTTCTGATGATTCTTCTTGATATTCATATTCTTCATGAAAGGGAGAATCATTAATTTCCCTTTCTAACGTTTCTAACAGCTCCTTTTTTTGTTCCTCTTGTTCTGGATCTAATTGCATCACATTCATTTTTTTAGAAATGTGATCATAAATGTGATCTGCATATCTCGAACCAAGTGATAACGTACCGTTATAAATTTCATTAGAATGACCATCTAGCAAATCGAAATCAATATGTTCTTGCCGCCCTGCCTCTCTATAAACTCGTTCTAATCGCTTCGTTAAGATATAAGCTTCATGAAACGAATATTGCTTACCCGACTCAATTTCTGTTCCATTGCTACTCTTAAAAATGACAAACATGGCTTCTCCTTTCTCACATCTACTTTAAATTCCAATGAAAAAAGGCAACAAAAAAAGCCATACCTTTTGCATAGCCTCCTCATTGCCTTATTTATATTTTTTCACTATTTCATCCAGAAAAACGGGAATAAGATTTGACCAAATTTTACATTGCTATTTACGCTCTCTGCTAAGTATTGGCATCCCATTACGATAACAAGTCCGGCTGCCCCACCAAGAAACCACCATATACATTTATGTCTTCCTCGTTCACCGCCCCAAATTAGTAGATAAGCGCCCCAGCAAAATACAATCGCTGTACTAACCATTGCCCCTCTTTGCATCCATGCAATAAATGAATTCCCTGTATTAATTAGACCGTCCATCGCATCACCTAACACTAACATTTGAGATAATGTTTCCAACATTGACATATACATTCACTCCCTTTTCATTTTTAAGTGCTTATACGTTACTAAGCTGACTTGATTCATTTGCCTTGCTGTCTTCTTTTACTTCTTTTACTTCTTTTACTTCTTTTACTTCTTTTACTTCTTTTACTTCTGTTGCCTTATAAGCTTGTAAAGCTTTCATTACTAAATCTTGATTTTCTTCAATGTATTTCTGATGATGCAAATGAAGCCAATGGTTATAATCCTGACCATTGGCTCTTAATAGGTTTGCTACCATATCTTTTTCTTTTTTTAATTCCCTCTGTGTAATCGCCACTATATCACCACCTTTCAATGATTATGTGATTACTTCTGATATTGTTCTTTGCAATTTTGAATAAAGTAGGTAACTTCTTTTTCAAAATCAGATGGTTTAATTTCTTCAAACTTTATTGATTTCTTCAACTCTCCTTTTTCATAGTAAGCTAGAGTATCACGTTTTTGTGACAAGCCGAAATCATGTTGATTACTTGTTCTTGGAACATCCTCTCTACCTCCGAATAATTCCCTAACCAATATATTGTTTTGCTTTGCTAATTTTTCGACTTTAAAAAGTATATCTGCTCTTGTTTTCTTATCATTATTTAATATTATAAAACCTGTGCCATCCTCACTCATGAACTTCTTCATTTCTAACGGACTAAGTTCCATTACTTCCCCTTTTCCCGAGCTAAAGACAAATGTTGAACCAATACCAATTGCAATTAACAGTCCAACAACAGCGGAAATGATCCACCCTTTACGACTCATGTATGTTCCTCCCTATGTCATATTTTTATAAGCGATTTTGAAGTGTGATGAGACACATTTAGACTTCAACATCTGTCTTTATTTTATAACATTTATAGGAAAGTGGGATAGAAAATGGAAATATCATTTATGGCTGGAATGACGAACCCTGTATTGGCATGCGTATAGAGACTAATCCCGACCTAGCTTCTATATGCCCAATACCGCACTACGTATTTTGGCGTGAACGTAGAACCTTATGTATCTACTGTTGTGATGTTCCTCGCTTCTTCAGAATGTCAAAATGGGATATTCCTCACGAGTACTGACACAAACAGGTCTTTGATACAATGCATTTCCCAGTGGTCACAGATGAGTTTTACGATCTTACTCACCCAACGATAATCGTATACCTAACCCCTCTAGTGACCTTTTGAGGGGAGGCACGCATATATATTGTATATTTCACCTTTCTACATCATTACTGAAAGGAAGAGGTACACAATATATATCTAAATTGTCAAAGAGCAAATTACTTTGTGCTATGTTCTCAGCACACTTCAAAATCGCTTTTTTTATTTACACTTTTGTTTGACAGCTACTAATTCCGCATGTTTATTTTTTCGTTTAGCAATTAAGTTTTGATGTTCATCTCTAACCGAGCGCACTTGATAATAGATTTGAGCCACTTTTTCAATGCTTCCTGTGCTATTTTCAATTGCGATGGTGCCTTTCAGTTCGTATGTTTTTCCATCAAAAGTTTTAACACTATGAGCTTGTGATGCCGCAATATCATAAAATGTGAGTCTTTTTTCTTTTCCCATATGAACGCCTCCTATTTTTGATTAAGAAGGGAGAAAAACGATTCTCCCTTGTCTAGTTTTCTAGCCATCTAGATAGGATGAAATAGTGAACGAGTGCTTTAGATCATGCTAGGATTGTTGTGTTATACGTGGTTATGATGCGTTGCGCTGCTTCTTTTCCGTATATGTGTTGTAATGCGGATTGAGATTCAACTACGATTGAATGCTGAATGTGGTATGTTGCGCTTTCTTTCAAAAACTGCTCCATATGAGGGATCGGGTACAAATCATATTGATGAAATACCAGGTGAATTGGTCTTATGTTCTTGCATTCTGTTAGATACTGAAGAAAATTAGATAATGCTTCTCCTCTCTCTTGATACGTACTTGTTTCCGTTTCTACACTGATGTACACAACAGATTTTTGTTTTAGATCCATTTGTAGCGTTTCATAACCAGTTAGTAAATCATGTTTGATGATGTGATACCCTTGTTTTCGTTTTTCGTGATGGGTATCTTCATAAAAGATACCTTTTGGATCAAAAATGAAAATAAAATCGTTGGCGTTTTCTTTCACACCTTCTATGACCGTTTTATACGCCCCAAATCGAGCTTTTATCACACCTGCAACCTTTTCCCCTTCATTCAGTTCTTTCAACGCTCTAATCACCTTTGTATACTTCTTAGCTACGCCTAACATGTATTGCACTCCTTCCTATTTCATTTTCCTCTTCTGACTGCTACTGAAACCAAAAATACTCTTTTTGTTCCCCTTGCTTTTCACGTTGATGTTTTTCAAGAATGTATAGCAAAGTGACAGTTATCGCATCCCTTGTTTCTTTTGAATAAAGACCTAGCTCATGAAAAATATGATATGCTGGATGCTCATTTTCGAGCGAATTTATTACCTCTACCAAGTTCGCTTCACTCTCATACATTTTTTCCGTGAACTCAATAACTTTTTTCACATCTAGGTAGTATAGTTTTTTATGCCGTTGATCCAGATATAAAATACTTCCTGCCAATAATTTTGTAGCGGATTCTATCCAATAATCATGTTGCTTTAATGGTTTAATTACAGTTTGAGCGATTGAAATTGCTTGCATCAATTCTTCAGACAACCAAGCACTCTTGCGCTGCATAACGTCTTCCCCAAGTTTCCCTATTTTTTTCATTTTACCGACGTGGATTTCTGACATCTCATTTCATCTCCCTCTCGGTTTCTTATATCTTGCTCCCTATCCAAAAAATAACCGTCCAAATGGGAATTACGAGTATACATGCATTTCGACATCCAATAGCAAAGCCTAACGGATTTTCATCAATTTCGCTAAAATGAGCTTCATATTCTTTCATATTAAGATTGAGCTTTCTTACGGTTTCTTACTGCAAATACAGCTCCAATTAAGCCGAGTACGACACATGCAAGACCGACCCATTTTATGTATGGATTTTCGGCTTTACCGCCTGTTGTCGGAAGATACGTTTCAATTTTCTTTGGCGTTTGTTCTAGTTGTGGTTTCATAACAATCTGGTGTGGTTTCTCTAGTTGTGGAATGACAGGTTTTTCGGTTACTTTTGGTTGTTCCGGTACCTGCGGTTGTGGTGCTTCTGGTTGCTCTGGCTTTTGTGGTATTTCTGGTTTTTGTGGTTGTTCTGGCTGTTCTGGTTTTGGTGTCTCTGGTGTCGGTTTCTTCTGATCCTTCACCGTATGCTTAATAATTTGACCATCCTCTTTAATTTCAAAAGAGAATATCTCTTCATTCAGTAAATAGCCGTCTGGTGCGAATGTTTCTTTATACGTGTACTTTCCATATGGAAGCTTGAATTTTGCAATGCCGTTTTCATCCGTTTTTCCTTTTGCAACTTCTTTTCCTTGCTCGTTAAAGATAGTAAATTCAGCGTTCGGAAGCTTGTTGTTGCCATCTGCAATATCTACCTTGCTAATCTCTAATTCTCCTGTGATGTGCTTATTTTTCGCTGTTAGCATGATTGTCTTTCCTTGTTCCGAGATACTAAAAGGAATAGATTCTTTCGTTAAAACATAACCAGTTGGTGCTTGCTTCTCAACAAATGAGTATGCTCCAAATGGTAAGTCTTTCACTTCAATCAAACCGTTTTTATCACTTTTATGTTCACTTATTTTCTTCCCTTTACTATCTTGAAGAACGAACACTGCACCTTCTAATTTTTTATCTGGATTCTCTCCATCCACTTTTAGAAGTTGCACGTTTCCTTTTACTTCTTTATTTTCGACTGTGAATGTTAGCGTTTTTCCTTGCTCTTTAATCTCGAATGGATATTTAGTTTGATTAAGAAGGTATCCTTCTACCCCTTTTGTCTCAACAAAATAATACTTTCCATACGGAAGATCCTTCACTTGTGCAATCCCTTGCTCGTTTGTAATTGTTTTTGTGATTTCTTTTCCCTCTGCTGTATACACTGTGAACTCTACTTTTGGAAGTGTTTTTCCACTGTCACTTGATTTCTTAATCTCGATGTTTCCTTTTACCTTCGTATTTTGTACTGTAATTGTTGCAACCTCACCTGTTTTAACTTCAATTTGTTGTGGCTGCCCATTCAGTACATAGCCAGTAGGTGATTTTACCTCTTTAAGAGTATAAGTTCCGATTTCTAAACCAGAAAGGCTAGCAATTCCTTTTTCATTTGTAGTAATAGTACCAACCTTTTCATTCTTACTATTAAACACATCAAATACCGCATCTTGTAATACTTCTTTTTGTTCTCCTACTTTAATAACTTCTAATTGACCTACTGATTTCCAACTCACATTTAAATCCGTACTTACTTTTTCTTCACTACGCTCTAATAGTACGGTAGCATCTTGAATTTTATCAGTTCCTTTGTAAGCAACTGCATGTAAATTGACTAGGTTAGAAGTGATTTTTAAGGAAAGATTACCTGTATTGGAGGATTTCGGAACCAAAATACGGAATTTCTCTCCTAATTGGAATTGTTCTTTCATTTCTCCATTCTCAGCTACAATTTTTGTACCATTCGGTGCATTTTTAAGGTTTACAGTGAATACACCATTTTTAGCGTTACTTTCTACTTGGTACAAACTCGTTTCAAAGTACTCACCATTAAGTTTTGCTTCTTGTTTATCAGTTTGAATTACATTCATGTAAGTTTCTTGTGTTGCGTTACTATGATTCACCGCATAAATAATTTCCTTAGCTGCTTTTTCAACATTAGCATTACGATGCTCAAGCTCCCAAATAGATAATTGTCCTAATGCATTCCAAACCGCTAATTGCGTTGCATAATGAGCTTCCTTCCAATTCGAAACACCTAATTCTTGTGGAGATTTCTGTGGGTATCCATTCATTAAAATTCTATATACCACATTATCTGCTCGCCCTACTTCTGGAAGATCCTCACCATTCGGTGAACGTAGTCCATATGTAAGACAGTACGCAATTTGCCCATTAGAATTTTTGAGGAGTTCCGTTCGAACATCTTTCCCATATTGATGGCTATAACTCCAATCCATTTTATATTGCTCATGCTGAATTACTTCAGCACTTACCTTAGTAAACGGAAATAGGAAGTTTATTGCTACAAGAAGCGTACTCATTGTAATGAGTATCATTTGATACGAACGTTTCAACATGACTAACAGCTCCCTCATATGATATACAATTTTCAAAGATCATTAAAAACTAAATTTTCAGTTTTATTAACTTGAAAAATACTAATTAAGTTATCCTTTTTCTGTATTGTTCATTTACAATATAGATGTATAATTATTGTTTAACGAGTAAATGAAATTTGTTTCATTCTAATCTTGCTCGATAGTACGTAGCAAAAAAAAGTTTTTCAATTGGTTCATTGAAAATATCGGCAAGAAGTTTGGCCCTATTTTCAATAACTCCTTTTGTACCAGTTTCAATGTGATACAGAGTTTTCACGGGTATTTCAGAAGCCTCCGACAGCTCTTGAATTGTTAACCCTTTTGATTCTCTAATATTGCGTATAACAGTCAATTTCTCACCCCCTTAATCACATTCTATTCTCCTTAAAGTAGAATGTCAATCCTTTCGGGAAACTTTTTTATCCCAACGGTGAATTACTATCCCAAAGGTGAATAAATCGATTGGAGTGAAATAAATGATACAGAATTATTTCGGGGAAAATGTTAGAATTCTAAGAACACTTAAAGGATTAAATATGAAGGAACTTGGTGATGTTTTAGGAGTCGCTAGTAGTACTATTTCCAACTGGGAAAATAACAGGAAAGAGCCAAGTTTTGAAACGCTCCAAAAGATCTCCATTTATTTTAATGTAAGTACTGATCGACTCCTAAATCATAAAATTGGTGATAGTGAAGCTCTTACAACAGAAGATCGAAAAATAATTGTAGAACGTTTAGCCCAAGATTTGTACGAAAGTTATAAAAATGTTCCTGATAAAGATAAACCACTATTAGAAAATGAATTGATTGAGTATGCAAAATATTTAACGCATAGAATTGAGACTAAAAATAAACTAAAAGATAGCTGAAATCCATTATTCTTCTTGGAAATTTCCAATTAACAGTAATAATTCACGATAAGTTTCTAAAATTTGATTGTCCTGGTCAATCATTTCATTAAACCATTCTTGATTAAGATTCATTATGTAACCCTCCCGTATTTACGTGAATTTTTTATATTTTCATGTGTTAGTGGCACGAAATTTTTACGCTTTTAAATAATGAACCACCATTATAAAGTACGAAAGACGCTACCTTTTAGTAGCGTCTTTCTTGCTTAAACGGCTTAACCACCGCCGGGGTCGACCATTCTTTGCATAACATATTTATTTGTATCTTGCACTTTTGCATGTTGTGAATCTGGTGTTTCTAATTGAAAAAACGATGTCAATAGCATTACGGTATATAACGTAACCGCTAAAAATTTATTCACTTGACTTCACCTCTTCTTTTAATAGCTCTTTCTTGACGTATTGCGAATAAAAGATATTACCTGTCAATTCAAAAGATTCTAACGATTCTTTTAATCCTATTATATCATTATTTATTTTCGAAAACGAATACTGTTGAAAAGCCGTGAAATTTTTGCCATCTTTTCTCAGTTCTTCATATAGCTTAATTCCTGTTTCCCTATCACCATGCATACATTCAAAAAAAGCTTTCTCAGATAAATGAATAAGATCAAATCTTATCTCATCCAAATTAACACCATTTTCTATATATAAATGCGCTAGTGTAGTATGAAACGCTACATATTTTTGTGTTTTTTGTGGAACTTGAATACTTTCACAAAGAGAAATAGCTTTCTTAATATACTTCTCAGCTGTAGATGGGCATTCAAATGTGAAACTTTCTCCTAAACAACACCACGCTGTAGCTTTAATAATAGAAATATCTAATTCAGAATCCAGAATTTCATAGCATGTATTGCGACATCTTTCTAAGTCATTTCTCATTAAGTATATATAAGCCAAACGCTCTTTATATTTCATTTCCAAGCATTGCTTAACGTACTCTTGTTTTACTTCTTTTAAAATAACATCTGTGCGATCAGCATAAGGGATAACAGCATTATAATTTTGCTTATCATACATAGCTTCCATATATAAAATGTTTAAGGCTGCTTGGCACACTGTATCTGAAGAGAAATCTTTAACATACATCTCATCCAATAGTTGCTGACCTCTTGCTATGTTTTGATTCCTTTTGTTCTGTATTTTATAAACCGCTAAGTACTTCTTTAATCCTTTTGTATCTGAATGTTTTTCTATAATATCTGCTATTAATTTGTATTCTCCCATTGCTTGGCAATAGCATAATGCTTTTTGTACATTTAATGGTGTTTTACAAAGAAGAATATATTCATGAATGATTTTTCCTTGCTCTTCCGAACTATCACAAATGGCTTGAACTAACTTTAAGAAAATCTCAAATTTAAACTCTTCTGTTTTACATTGAAGTCCGTTATCAATTGTTGTTTTACTTGTTCCAATTTCCTTTGCTAGTTGTCTACTACTTATTTTCTTTTCAGTTTTAATTTTCGACAATTTCCCCATTAAATTCTTCAATGTAAAGCCCCCTTCCAAGCACAAGACGTATCACCCAATATAAATTATTTAAAAGACATTTTAATCTATAGTGTAGTATTTTGATATATTCTTGGAGGTTAATAATTAATTTTTATAATCGGGTAATCAAAACTTGTCATTATATAACTTAATTATTAAC